>WGBJ01000336.1 GCA_015494385.1 Marinosulfonomonas sp. | reverse complement strand
CCGTGCGTGTTGATAACAAGGTTTACGAAGGTAAGCCGGTAAACGCTGCCTAGAAACAAACAGTACCGACAAATAGAAAAGGGAAGGCCAAAGCCTTCCCTTTTGTCATTTTGAGATGATGCTACCTAGTCCAGCTTGCGCTCGATCTCTTCACGCTCGAAGATTTCGATCACATCACCCGGGCGAATGTCGTCATAGGATTCGAATGCCATACCGCATTCCTGCCCCGACTGAACCTCGGCCACTTCGTCCTTGAAGCGTTTCAGCGTTTTCAGCGTGCCTTCGTGGATCACCACATTGTCACGCAGCAGGCGCACACCGGCCGAACGGCGGGCAACGCCTTCGGTTACGATACAACCAGCCACACGGCCAACGCCGGTCACTTTGAACACTTCCTGGATCTTGGCGTAACCGATGAAATTCTCGCGAATTTCGGCGCTCAGCAGGCCAGAAGCGGCAGCTTTAACATCGTCCACCAGATCATAGATGATCGAGTAATAGCGGATCTCGATACCCTTCTGGTTGGCGGCCTTGCGGGCCGATGCGTTTGCACGCACGTTAAACCCGATCACCGGCGCACCCGATGCTTCGGCCAGGCCGATATCGGATTCGGTAATCGCACCAACACCCGAATGAAGAACCCGAACGCGCACTTCGTCGTTGCCGATCTTGGCCATCGCCTGAACGATCGCCTCGGCAGAACCCTGCACATCGGCCTTCACCAGAATTGGCATTTCGGCGACGTTTTCGTCTTCCTTGGCCTTTTCCATCAGCTGTTCCAGCGTGGTGGCAGCACCGGCAGCGGCGCGTTTTTCCTTGGCTGCATGAGCGCGGAAATTGGCGATTTCGCGGGCCTGTGCCTCGGTTTCGACCACATCCAGAACATCGCCAGCTTCGGGGGTGCCATTCAGGCCCAACACTTCGACCGGAACCGATGGGCCGGCTTCCTCGACACGTTCGCCCTGATCGTTGATCAGCGCACGCACACGGCCGTATTGTTCACCGACAACAAAGATGTCGCCACGACGCAATGTGCCGTTCTGCACCAGAACCGTCGCAACGGGGCCACGGCCCACGTCCAGCTTGGCCTCGATCACGGCACCTGTGGCGGCGCGGTCGGGGTTGGCGTGCAGGTCCAGCAGTTCGGCTTGCAGGCTGATTGCTTCCAGCAGTTTGTCCAGACCGGTGCCATTGATGGCCGATACTTCGACATCCAGAACGTCGCCCGACATTTTCTCGACGATGACTTCGTGCTGCAACAGATCGGTGCGCACTTTGTCAGGGTCGGCATTCGGACGGTCGATTTTGTTGATCGCCACGATCATCGGCACACCGGCCGCTTTGGCGTGGTTAATCGCCTCGACCGTTTGCGGCATCACAGCGTCATCCGCCGCAACCACCAGCACAACGATGTCCGTTACCTGTGCCCCGCGGGCACGCATCGACGTAAACGCCGCGTGGCCGGGTGTATCAAGGAAGGTCAAAATCTGGCCATCGTCGGTTTTCACCTGATAGGCACCGATATGCTGGGTAATGCCGCCTGCTTCGCCGGTTACCACCTTGGAGTGGCGGATCGCGTCCAGCAGGGATGTTTTACCGTGGTCAACGTGACCCATCACAGTAACGACCGGCGGACGTGGTTTCAGATCTTCGGGGTTGTCCTCGATTTTCTGAATCACATCCTCGACGTCAGCGTCGGAAACACGGCTGATCTTGTGGCCGAATTCCTCGATGATCAATTCGGCGGTATCGGCATCGATGGATTGGTTTTGTGTAACCATCATACCCATGTTCATCAGCGCCTTGACCACATCGGCCACACGTTCGGCCATCCGGTTTGCCAGTTCCGAAACCACAATGGTTTCGGGCACTTTAACATCACGGATCACTTTTTCATGCTCAACCGGACCACCCATTGCCTTAAGGCGGGCGCGTTCCTGCTTGCGTTTCATCGCCGCCATCGAGCGTTGGCGTCCACCACCACCCGAAAGCGCCTGATTCAGCGTCAGCTTGCCCGAGCGGCGGCCATCATTGCGGGTCTTGCCACCCTTGTTCTGGCGGTCGCGGTCATGGTCCTGCTTGCGCGGAGCCGACGACGGCTTGCCAGCACCACCACGCGGCGCGGCGGCAACCGGATCAGCGGCTGGCGGTTGCGCCGCTGCTGCCTTGGCGCGGGTTTCGGCTTCGGCAGCCTCGCTGCGCTTGCGATCTTCTTCTTCGGCTTTCGCCTTGATACGCGCTTCGCGTTCCTGCTCTTCGCGCTCTTTGGCTTCGGCCTCGGCCTTGCGGCGGGCGCGTTCGGCAGCGCGGGCTTCGTCTTCGGCCTTGCGACGGGCCGCATCTTCGACCTCTTGCGCCTTGGCCAGTTTCAGTGCCTTCAGGCGACGTTCCATTTCCGCATCGGAAATACCGGCGGGCCGTTTGGAAGGATCGCTTTTCAAAACCTTGTTTTTGCCACCCACAGTCGGCTTGCTCATGCCCGGTTTGGGCACGACAACGCGCTTGCGTTTGGTTTCCACCACGACATTCTTGGTGCGCCCGTGGCTAAAGCTTTGCTTTACATTCCCGGGGCGGGCACCGCTGATGCCCAATGTCTTTTTGCCGTCATTCTCACTCATGTGGTCCTCAAACCCTTCTCGTCGGTGCTTTCACCGACATTTCCGCGCAAGCCTTTCAGCTTTGCTGCTTCCTCTACAACACGTTGTGTGAGTCCACCAGCCGCAAGCGCGCCATGTATCACATTTTCCCGTCCAAATGCCAAACCCAATTCGTTCGCGGTCAGAATCCCGATGAAAGTGTCCTTTCCCTCGGGCGAGCGCAGTTTGGATTTGCCCCGACCGGAACCATCAACGGCCTGTATCAGCACCCTTGCACGTTCCGTCATCAGCCAGACTTTGACCTTTTCATATCCGGTCACGGCCCGGCTGGCTTTGCGGGCCAGTGAAATCAGGTCAACGACCCGCTTTACCAATCCCGCTTCAACCGCGTCTACCAGATCATCGGGCACAGTCACCGCCTGTTTCGCACCCCGCGCAAAAAGACCCTTTTTAACGGCCTTTTCCAGCGTTGCGCGATCAGCAGTGACCCAAATGCCCCGACCGGGCAGTTTTTCCAGCAGGTCCGGCACAATCACATTGTCCGGCCCGACCACAAAACGGATCAGGCCAGCCTTGGGCTGTGTCTCGCCAGTGACGATACAGCGCCGTTCGGAATCATCCCGAACCTTTTTGTGACCACCTCGTGCCATTTTTCAAACCCTGAGGCCTGAAAAATCAGACCTCGGCCTCCGCAGTTGTTTCACCGTCTTCGGTTTCTTCTTCGTCGCTTTCCAGATCAGCCGGATCAACCCAGCCCAACTGGATACGCGCGGTCATCACCATGTTTTGCGCTTCTTCCAGCGATACGTCGAATTTCTCCAGCACACCTTCGTCTTTGACACGTTCGCCATTGACCGTGGTCCAGCCGCCCGACAGTTCCCAGTCGGCGCAGGTTGCGAAATCTTCCAGCGTTTTCACGCCATCTTCGCCCAGCGCCTCCAGCATTTGCGGGGTCAGACCCTCAAAGGCCACCAGACTGTCTTCGACACCCAGTTCACGGGCGTGTTCCATGGCCTTTTTGTTGGCTGCTTCCAGTTTGTCACGGGCGCGGGCCTGCAATTCGTTGGCAGTGTCTTCGTCCACACCGTCAATCACCAGCAGTTCGTCGATTTCCACATAGGCGACTTCCTCGAGCGAGGTGAAGCCCTCGGCGACCAGCAGTTGCGCAAAGAATTCGTCCACATCCAGCGATTCCATGAACAACTGGGTGCGTTCCGCGAATTCTTTCTGGCGACGTTCGGATTCTTCGGCCTCGGTCAGGATGTCGATGTCCAGACCGGTCAACTGGCTGGCCAGACGCACGTTCTGACCCCGGCGACCAATCGCCAGCGACAGTTGCTCGTCAGGCACAACAACTTCGATCCGTTCGGCTTCTTCGTCCAGAACCACCTTGGAAACCTCGGCGGGTTGCAGGGCGTTCACCAGGAAGGTCGGCGCATCTTCGTTCCACGGGATGATGTCGATCTTTTCACCCTGCAGTTCGTTCACAACGGCCTGCACACGGCTGCCGCGCATACCAACACAGGCGCCTACAGGGTCAATCGAGCCATCATAGGAAATCACGGCGATCTTGGCGCGCGAACCGGGGTCGCGGGCGACGGCCTTGATTTCGATGATGCCATCATAGATTTCCGGCACTTCCATCTTGAACAATTCGGCCATGAACTGCGGATCAGTGCGGCTCAGGAAAATCTGCGGGCCGCGGGCCTCGCGGCGCACGTCCTTGATGTAGCAACGGATGCGATCATTCGGGCGATAGCTTTCGCGACCGATTTTTTCATTGCGGCGCAGGATGCCTTCGCCACGGCCCACGTCCACGATGACGTTGCCGTATTCCTCGCGTTTGACCACACCGTTGATGATGGTGCCCACGCGATCCTTG
>WGBJ01000335.1 GCA_015494385.1 Marinosulfonomonas sp. | reverse complement strand
GTTACACAACACGCCACGGATAAACAGGGTCAGCATCCCGCCCGCGCCATGTTCGGCATAGCCAACTGTGCGCCCCTCGCCGATGTGGCCGATTTTCTGGCCGATGATGTTGGGGTCGGTGGTGAACCCGTAGGTAAAGACGATCGCCATGAACACCGCCACCGTAAAGGCACCGGCAAAGTTGCCGGTAAACACCAGCCCCCAGTTGCGCAGCATCCCGCCAACAGTCACCCCCGGGCGCTTGTCCATCAGGGCCAGCGGCACAAGGGTGAACACACCGGTCAGCAGATCGAACCCCAGCAGATACAACAGCACAAACCCCACCGGAAACAGCACAGCCCCCGCCAGCGGCTGGCCGGTATTGACGTTGATAGTGATGGCAAAGGCCGCCGCCAGCGCCAGAATGGCACCGGCCATAAAGGCGCGGATCAGGGTATCGCGGGTGGACATGAACACCTTGGCGGCGCCCGCATCGACCAGTTTGGTTACAAATTCGGTTGGTTGTAGATATGCCATGGTTGTGGCCCCTTCGGTTAAGCAGCGGAACGGGCCAGCAAACGCGCCCCGTCCAGCAAGATACGGCCCTGTTCGACCCTGATTTCATATGTATTGACGCGGCCCTTATCAGCGCCCTGCGCCATGCCGGTTTCCAGATCGATCACCCAGTTGTGCAGCGGGCAGGTGACGGCGTTGCCATGCACGATGCCCTCGGACAGTGGCCCCTTTTTGTGCGGGCAGGCGTCGTCAATCGCGAACACCTTGTCATCCCCGGTGCGAAACACCGCCACACATCCAAGGCGGGTTTTCACCACCCGCGCGCCGCGTGGCGGGATGTCCTCAAGCGCGGCAATATCAATCCAGTTGCTCATTCTGCTGCCTCCAATGTCAGATCGGCCAGTGCCGCCCACTTGCGCGGTTGGTATTCGGGTTTGGCCTGTTCGGCCCACGGATCCTTGCGGTAAACCGATTGGGAAATCTCGAAGCGTTCGCACAGGGCGGCGCGGTTTTCTGTGTCCTCGACCACCTGGCTGATCACCCAGTCCATCCCGACCTTGGCAACCCATTTATAGGGCCGGTCCAGATAGTTTGCGCTTTCGCGGTATAGCTGGATGAACGCCACGGCCAGATCGATCACCTCTTGTTCGCTCGCAACCGTTGCCAACGCCTCGGTTTCCTTCAGCTCCATCCCCGCAGCCCCCGCGACCGACACCTGATAGCCGCTATCCACGCAGATCACGCCCAGATCCTTGCAGGTTGCCTCGGCGCAGTTGCGCGGGCAGCCGGACACGGCCAGCTTGACCTTGTGCGGTGTCCATGACCCCCAGAGGATTTTCTCCAGCTTGATGCCAAGGCCGGTGCTGTCCTGCGTGCCAAAGCGGCAATGATCGGACCCGACACAGGTTTTCACCGTGCGCAGCCCCTTGGAATAGGCGTGACCCGAGACAAGTCCGGCGCTGTTCAGATCGGCCCACATTGCCGGCAAATCCTCGCGCTGGATGCCCAGCAGATCAATCCGCTGACCGCCGGTGACGTGGATGGTTGGCACGTTGTATTTTTCCGCCGCATCGGCGATTGCGCGCAATTCCTGTGGCGTGGTCATGCCACCCCACATGCGGGGCACCACGGAATAGGTGCCGTCCTTTTGAATGTTGGCGTGGTTGCGTTCGTTCACGAAACGGCTTTGCAGATCGTCGGCGTATTCCAGCGGGTATTCGGCAATCATGTAGTAATTCAGCGCCGGTCGGCAGATGTGGCAGCCACAGGATGTTTTCCAGCCCATTTCCTGCATCACCGCCGGAATGGATTTCAACGCTTGCGATTTGATCACGCGGCGGATGTCCTCGTGACTATGGTCGGTGCAGCCGCAAATCCCCGCAGGGACGGGCACCTGAAATTCATCGCCCAGCGTGCTGGCCAGAACCTGCTCCACCAGCCCCGTGCAATTGCCGCAGGATGCTGACGCTTTGGTTACGGCCTTGATTGCCCCCAGATCGGTCGCGCCGTCATGGATGGCCTGCACGATGGTGCCTTTGCACACGCCGTTACAGCCGCAAATCTCGGCGCTGTCAGGCATGGCGGCAACCACCGCCAGCGGGTTCAGTGCTTCGCCACCCTGAAAGGCAGGGCCATAAATCAGCGTGTCGCGGATGGCGGAAATATCCTCGCCGGATTTCAGCATCTCGAAAAACCAGCCCGCGTCCAGCGTGTCGCCATACATCACCACCCCGATGATCCGGTCGTCTTTCAGGATCAGCCGCTTGTAGATGCCGCGTCCGGGGTCGCGAAACACGATTTCCTCGCGCTCATCGCCTTCGGAAAAGTCCCCGACGGAAAACAGATCAACACCCGTGACCTTCAACTGGCAGGACACCACAGGTGCCTTGAATTCCGCCGCCGTGCCGGTCAGGGTTTTCGCCAGCACCTTGGCCATATCAAACAGCGGCGCGACAAGGCCGTAAACCACCTCGTCATGCTCGACACATTCGCCAAGGGCGTAGATATCGGCATCGCTGGTCTGCAGGGTATCATCCACCCAGATGCCGCGTTCGACCCGCAGGCCCGCATCCACCGCCAGCCATGATTCCGGGCGGATACCGGCAGCCATCACCACCAGATCAGCGCCAAATACCTGCCCGTCCTCCAGCAGCACCGCCTCGACATGGTCCTTGCCCAGAATGGCCTGCGTGTGGGCCTTGCAGACAATTTTGATGCCGCGCCCTTCCAGTTCCTTTTGCAAAAGATACCCGGCGGCGGGGTCCAGTTGACGCTCCATCAAATGATCCATCAGGTGCAGAACGGTCACATCCATGCCCTGTTCCTTGAGCGCCGCCGCGGCCTCGAGCCCCAGCAAACCGCCACCAATCACCACGGCCTGCCCGTCCGGTTTGCCCGCGACCTTCAGCATCGCTTCGACATCGTCCAGATCGCGAAAGCCGACAACACCGGGCAAATCATTGCCCTGCACCGGAATGAAGAACGAGGCCGAGCCGGTGGCGATCACCAGCTTGTCATAGGGCGTCACCCCGCCGGGGCTGACCACCTGTTTGGCCTTGCGATCAATTTTCACCACCGGTTCACCGAAACGGCAATTCACCCCGTTTTCACGGTACCAATCGGCGTCATGGGTGATGATTTCGCCGTATTCCTTTTCACCGGCCAGCACGGGCGACAGCATGATCCGGTTGTAATTGCCACGCGGCTCGGCCCCGAAAAGGGTGACGTCATAGGCGTCTGCATCCTGCGCGAACAGCTCTTCCAGCATCCGCCCCGATGCCATTCCCGCCCCGATCACAACCAGCTTTTGCGCCATGTCACAACATTCCTTTTCATGAATATGAATCACTTGAAACAGTCATACGGCTTGAATGTGTTGCTGTCTGTTGCTAAGAAATCAGGAACCCGTTGCAAAAAACGCAACACCTTAGGCGGGCACCCCATGCGTCACCAGCAAGTGCTGAAATACATCGAGAAAATCGCCCGCACCGGCAGTTTGCGCAGTGCGGCCGAGGAGCTGGGCATCACCCCGTCTGCCCTGAACCGCCGGATTCTGGGGGTCGAGGAAGAACTGGGCGTCGAGATTTTCGAGCGTCACCCCGCCGGTCTGCGCCCCAACATCGCCGGTGAGATCCTGCTGAAACATATCCGTGACCAACTGGCCGATATGGAGCGGGTGAAATCGCGCATCGCCGATCTGTCGGGTATGCGGGCCGGTCACATCAACATCGCCACCACCCGCGAAGTGGTGGCCTATTTCCTGCCCGACCTGATCAAACAGCACCTGACCGAATTCCCCGCCGTGACCTTCGGCGTCAACCTGCATGAACGCGGCGAGGCCGAGAATTCATTGCAGGACAACAGCAATGACATCGCCATCGTGTTTGAGCCGATGCACATGCAGGACATGCAGACGGTTTACGCCGGACCACAGGAAATGTTCGTGGTGATGTCGCAGGATCACCCGCTGGCGGGGCGTGAAAACCTGCATATCTATGACTGCACCGATTTCCCGTTGCTGCTGCCCAAACAACCCGAAGGTATCCGGCAGGTGGTGGACGAAGTCGCGGCCAAGGTGGGGGTTCCGCTGGAACCCGCCGTGGAATCCAACAGTCTGGACCTGTTGCGGCTGATGTCGCAGGACAGTCTTGCACTCAGCTTTTGTCTGGCGATCAACCTGCGCCCCGATCTGGACAAGGCGCGGCTGGTATCGGTGCCGCTGCACCTTGGCGGTGTGCCGGCGGGGGTATTGGCGGCGGGGTACCTGAAGGGGCGCACATTGCCCGTTGCCGCCGCGCGGTTTCTGGAAACGGTGAACAAACAGCTTTCGACGCGGTTCGCGTAACCGGTCACGCCGGCATATCGAGGCCGCCGATATCGGCCAGAAGCCGGATGATTTCCGCAACCCCTTGCCGGTCCCGCAGGCAGGCAAACACAAACGGACGCGCCCCCCGCATGTGTTTTGCGTCCCTGTCCATCACTTCAAGCGATGCGCCGACATGGGGCGCCAGATCGGTCTTGTTGATCACCAGAATATCCGATTTGGTAATGGCCGGACCACCCTTGCGCGGAATTTCCTCGCCCGCGGCAACGTCGATGACATAGAGCGTTATATCGGCCAATTCGGGGCTGAAGGTGGCCGACAGGTTATCGCCACCGCTTTCGATCAGCACGATTTCAACATCGGGGTGGCGGTTAACCATCTCGGCAATCGCCGCCAGATTGATCGAGGCATCCTCGCGGATCGCTGTATGCGGGCAGCCGCCGGTTTCAACGCCGATGATCCGGTCCTGCGGCAATGCCTGCAGGCGCATCAGGGCTTCGGCGTCTTCCTGTGTGTAGATGTCATTGGTGATGACCCCGATGGAATGGGTGTCGCGCAGGGCCTCACACAGGGCGGCTGTCAGGGTGGTTTTGCCAGCCCCCACAGGGCCGCCGATGCCGATCCGAAGGGGGCCGTTGTTCATGTGCGGAAAATCCTTGAATATTGCGTTTCATGTTTCATCGCGGCGATGTCGGCCAGAAAGGCGGTGCCGGACAGATCGTCCAGACTGCCCGCCTGCGCCAGTTCGGCGATTTCGGCCAGCAGCAGGGCAAGGGTGCGGATCAGGCGCTGGCCTTCGGTTTGGCCAATCGGCAGCAGCCGTTGCGCGGCGGCCACCAGATTGCTGACAAAGGCTTGCAGATACAGGCGTGTGGTCAGGCCGGGCGGCAGACCCTCAAGCGCGGCGGCACGCCCCACCGCAACGGGATAGGTCAGCCCCGCGATCTGTTGCGCCCAGACCGCCGCCGTTACCTCGCAAAACGCAGCACCTTGCAAATCGGTTTCCTGCAACCGTTCCTTTGACGGGGCAAAGGCGCGGCAGAGGGCATCAACCGTGCCAACATCCTGCGCATCCGCCCCGTAGGCCGCGATCAGAAACCGCGCATCCGACAACCCCGCACCAAAGCGCAGCACATCGGTCAGCCAGTCCAGCAGGCTGTCCGCATCCGTCACCGCGCCGGTTTCCACCAGCGATTCCAGCCCGTGGGAATAGGCGAAGGCCCCAACCGGATAGGCGGGCGAGAGCCATTGGCTCAGGGTTATGATCTGCTCGTCAGTGTGCATGGCCATGCGTGCGCCCGTGGCCATAGGCGCCGCCTTCGGGGGTGAAGGGTTCGGATATGTCCCGCAGGGTTGCGCCCAGTTGTGCCAGCATATCGCGGATCACATGGTCGTGCTGGATCAGTAGGCGGTCAGGCTCGATCTGGCAGGGGGTGTGGCGGTTGCCGATGTGCCACGCCAGACGGGTCAGATCGGGGCCGGTGACCTCGATCAACGGCTCCTTTGCGGCGATCACCTCGATCAGGCGACCATCGGTCAGCTCGAACGCATCGCCGTGGTTCAGGCTGGTGGTTTGCGGCAGATCGACAAGGAAGCGCTCGCCCTGGGCCGTGGTCAGAACCTTGCGGCGCAGGAAGCGGTCGTCGTAGGTGAGGGTGACGAGGTCGTGAGCGCCGGACCAGTGGTTGGCGCGTTGGAGGGTTTGGGATGATGATAGGGATTTGGACATTAGTTTTTTGCGTTCTTTGTAGCAGCTAGGAATGCAGCCATTGTTCCAGCTAGATTTACCACGAGTTCAGCATGTCTAGCTTTTGGTTTAACGGGAGGGCCTTTCCCTTTGCCATGCGAGTCACTGATCGTATTCCTCAAATTCCCTATGGTTTGAACGATGGATTGGCAGTTACCAAGTATCGTTTTGAATGCGGGTTCCGAATGTTGGGATGGTGCGAGATTAAGGTGCTTAGAAGTCAAATCCCACAATGCGGGAAGAGAAGCATTATCTTTATATTTGATATCTGCTTCATCCAAAACGATCTTGCATGCGCTTTCCAATAGTGTTCTGGCTAGTGTAATTGCGCCCTCTGGATCTGTTGATCTACGCTTAAGGGCTTTTGTCCATTTTTCCGATACATGCGCTTCGTCCAAAACCTCCAATTGATCACTTATTATTGCGTCAGAAGGAGTGGAAATTGACTGCTCCAGCCTATCGAGCAAAGGATTGAATGCTTCCCAGATTATTTGCCGCCGTGTTTCCCAAATCCCATTTTGCAGATCGTCGGTTTCTCTTTTAATCCACGCCCAAAATTGATCAAGGTTTCTGCAGCGGCGAACAAAGTCTGGAACCAAATTTTGTGTATCAATGTTTTCCGTCAGGCTTGATCTAAGGCTCATGTATTCATGAGCTTCAAAATCTCCTCCAGTAGCCCTAGCCACAAGTCCATTTTGCAACTGATAGGCCTTATCTAAAATTGAATCCATCATCCCCCCTAAAACATAAAATACCGCTGCGCCATCGGCAGCACGTCCGCAGGCTCGCAGGTCAGCAATTCGCCGTCCGCCCGCACTTCATATGTTTCGGGGTTCACCTCCATCACCGGTGTGGCGTCGTTCAGCACCATATCCCGTTTGCCGATCCCCCGCGTGTTCCTCACCGCGACCGTCTGCTTGGCCAGACCCAGCCGTTCGCCAATCCCGTCAGCCTGTGCCGCCGCCGAAACGAACGTCACCGCCGACTGTTCTACCGACCGCCCGAATGCCCCGAACATGGGGCGGGAATAGACCGGTTGCGGGGTTGGGATCGAGGCATTCGGGTCCCCCATCTGCGCCATCGCAATCGTGCCACCCAGTAGCACCATGTCGGGTTTCACCCCGAAAAACGCTGGTGACCACAGCACCAGATCGGCGCGCTTGCCCTCGGCGACCGAGCCGATTTCATCGGCAATCCCGTGCGCGATCGCCGGATTGATGGTGTATTTGGCGATATAACGGCGCACCCGCAGGTTGTCGTTATCACCCACCTCCTCCGCCAGCCGCCCGCGCTGTTTCTTCATCTTGTCGGCGGTCTGCCATGTGCGGATCAGCACCTCGCCCACGCGGCCCATCGCCTGACTGTCGGACGCGATGATCGAAAACGCGCCCAGATCATGCAGGATGTCCTCGGCGGCGATGGTCTCGCGGCGGATACGGCTTTCGGCAAAGGCGACGTCCTCGGGGATGGATTTGTCCAGATGGTGACAGACCATCAGCATGTCCAGATGTTCCTCGAGCGTGTTGACGGTGAAGGGCCGCGTCGGGTTGGTCGAGGCGGGAAGAACGTGGTCCTCGCCGCAAATCTTGATGATATCCGGCGCGTGGCCGCCGCCTGCGCCTTCGGTGTGAAAGGCGTGGATGGTGCGCCCTTTCATGGCCTTCAGGGTGTGTTCGACAAAGCCGGATTCGTTCAGCGTATCGGTGTGGATCATCACCTGCACATCCATCGCATCGGCCACCGTCAGGCAGCAGTCAATCGCGGCGGGGGTGGTGCCCCAATCCTCGTGCAGTTTCAGCGCGCAAGCCCCGCCCAGCACCTGTTCCTCGAGCGCGGCGGGCAGGCTGGCGTTGCCCTTGCCCGCAAAGGCAAGGTTCATCGGGAAGGCGTCCGCGGCCTGCAACATCCGGCCGATGTGCCACGGGCCGGGCGTGCAGGTGGTGGCCAGCGTGCCATGCGCAGGGCCGGTGCCGCCGCCCAGCATGGTGGTCAGGCCGGAATGCAGCGCGTCCTCGATCTGTTGCGGGCAGATGAAATGGATGTGGCTATCAAACCCGCCAGCGGTCAGGATCTTGCCTTCGCCCGCGATAATCTCGGTGCCCGGCCCGATGATGATGTCGACGTTGGGCTGGGTATCGGGGTTGCCCGCCTTGCCGATCTTGGCGATGCGCCCGTCTTTCAGGCCAACGTCGGCCTTGTAGATGCCCGCGTGATCCACGATCAGCGCATTGGTGATCACCGTATCCACAGCGCCGCCCGCGCGGGTGATCTGGCTCTGGCCCATGTCGTCGCGGATCACCTTGCCGCCGCCGAATTTCACCTCGTCGCCATAGGTGGTCAGATCGCGCTCGACCTCGATGATCAGATCGGTATCGGCAAGGCGCAGGCGGTCACCTGTGGTGGGGCCAAACATGGCGGCGTATTCGGAGCGGGGGATTTGGGTGGGCATGGTTAATCTAAACTCCTGAAATCACTTGTGAATCCAAACCTGGATTCTTTTGACGTCCCATTGGAAATTTCGAGTGCATTGGTTCAATCGAAAATGTGTGAAGATTAGGGGGCTCCTGAGTGAAATACCTTCGCTCTATAGTGGGAGCTCCCAAATGAAACTTTCTACCTATTTCACAATTTCGATTGTTATCATCGCACATGTTGAGGCTAGTATGATCTCGAAAGAAATGGTTTCCGCACTTACTTTGATGGCTGTGATGATGGGCGAGGTTAAGCATTAGTCGATTGTCCCCATCACTTCCCCATTAAACCCAAACACCTTGCGCCCCCCGCCCAGCGGCACCAGCGTCACCTCGCGCCGCTGCCCCGGCTCAAACCGCACGGCGGTTCCGGCGGCGATGTCCAGCCGCCGACCGCGCGCCGCACTCCGGTCGAACTCCAGCGCCGGATTGGCCTCGGCGAAATGGTAGTGGCTACCGACCTGCACGGGACGATCGCCGGTGTTGGCCACCATCAGCACCACGGCCTCGGCCCCCTTGTTCAGGGTTATCATGCCATCGGCGGGCAATATCTCTCCGGGTATCATCGTGCTTGTCCTTCCAAATGGTCCAAATATCCGCGCCGCAGGCATCCTACCTGATCGGCCTGTGCACCGTCACCAGTTTGGTGCCGTCGGGAAAGGTGGCCTCGACCTGCACATCGGGTATCATCTCGGCGATGCCCTCCATACATTGTTCCCGCGTTACCACATGCCCGCCGGCCTCCATCAGATCGGCCACGCTGCGCCCGTCGCGCGCGCCCTCGACGACAAAGTCGGTGATCAGGGCAATCGCCTCGGGGTGGTTCAGTTTCACGCCGCGTTCCAGCCGGTTGCGTGCTACCATTGCGGCCATACTGATCAGCAGTTTGTCTTTTTCGCGCGGGGTCAGGTTCATATCAGGTCATCCAGCATCTGGGTAGGGTGTCATGGGTCAATCGGTTCAGGATCGGGATCAGGGTTTGTCGCATAAGATAGCTGTCAGGCGCCAACAGACGCAAGACCAGAAGGTCATCCCGTATCAGACTGGCGCCCGCCGTATCGGGCAGCATGGCCCGCAAGGGGGCCAGTTGCGCGCCAGCATCGGCGGCGACATAGACAAGGTTGGCCATAGCGACGGCACCATTGCCGGTGTTGGGGCGGGCCATTTGCGCGGCGATGTCGCCTTGCAGGGTGACCCTGTCAACGTAGGACAACTGCCCTTCGCGGTGAATTTCAATGCTGTCGCTGAAAGAGGCATCCGTCAGGGTTTCACCCATCGCGGCGCGCCCGAAAATCAATGGCTCGACCATCAGAAAACTGGCATCCGCCTGCATATCGACACGCAAGGACCGGCGAAGGGCGCAGCCCTGAAAAAGGATCGTTTCCTGTGGCAGCCAGTTCAGCCGCGCGCCCGCTTCAACCTCTAGCCGGGTTTGCAGGTGGCCGAATTGCCCGGGCTGTGCGCGGTAGGCGCGTTCGGCGGCTTGTGTGGTCAGGGTCAGGTGCGAACCGGCATCCGCACGGGCGTTGATTTTGACAGTGTCACCGCCGGTGATGCCGCCCGCCGTGTTGACCAGAACCGCTTGAAAATCGGGGCCGGTTGCACGCGGGAAAAGTGCCTTTAGAGAGCCGGATTGGCGCAAATCCTTTAAACAGGTCTCGCGTCCACTGGATTTGACGGCAAGGGTGACAGCCCCGTGTGCCCGGGGTTGCCTGCTGGTCGCATGTGCTGAAACACTCGCCGTTGAAATGGCACCCTCCTGATGTGGCCCTAGCTGTTTTCCCGCAGCAGGCGTGCCTTTTGACGGCCCCAGTCGCGTTTGGCCTCGGTGGCGCGTTTGTCGTGGTTCTTTTTACCC
>WGBJ01000334.1 GCA_015494385.1 Marinosulfonomonas sp. | reverse complement strand
GATCCTGAATTGTTACCCGAAAAAGGGTGCGGTTCTGGTCGGGGCAGATGCCGATCTGGTGGTCTGGGATCCCGAAAAGGAAAAAACCATTACCGCCGACAGTCAGCAATCTGCCATAGATTACAATGTGTTCGAGGGGCACAAGGTCAAAGGCCTGCCGCGCTATACCCTGACCCGTGGTCAGGTTGCCGTGATGGATGGCGAGATCAAGACACAGGAAGGCCACGGCGAATTTGTCGCCCGCGAGCCGAATGCAACGGTAAACAAGGCATTGAGCAAATGGAAAGACCTGACGGCACCGCGTCCGGTAGAACGGACCGGAATTCCGGCGAGTGGAGTATAATAGCGTGACCACTGAAACTGTTATCAAGGCAGAAAACCTTGACCTGACCTTTCATACCAATGACGGGGATGTGCATGCGCTAAAGGATATCAATCTGGATATCAAAAAGGGTGATTTCGTCAGCTTTATCGGCCCCTCGGGCTGCGGCAAAACCACCTTTTTGCGCACTATCGCGGCACTGGAAACACCAACGGCGGGGTCGGTCTGTGTGAACGGCATGTCGGCCGAGGAGGCCCGCAAAAACCGTGCCTATGGCTATGTTTTTCAGGCCGCCGGCCTATATCCGTGGCGCACAATTCGTGGCAATATCCGGCTGCCGCTGGAAATCATGGGCTTTCCCAAAAAGGA
The DNA here is from genome assembly GCA_015494385.1 of Marinosulfonomonas sp. Lineage (GTDB taxonomy): Bacteria > Pseudomonadota > Alphaproteobacteria > Rhodobacterales > Rhodobacteraceae > Profundibacter. The sequence continues at coordinate 1,774 of WGBJ01000334.1, read as the reverse complement.
ACAGGAAGACCATATTTCCAAGGTGCTTGATCTGGTTGATCTGCGCGGGTTCGGCAAGAAATACCCGTGGCAATTGTCCGGCGGGATGCAGCAGCGGGCCAGCATTGCCCGCGCGCTGGCGTTCGATGCGGAAATCCTGCTGATGGACGAACCTTTCGGGGCGCTGGACGAAATCGTGCGTGACCATCTGAACGAGCAGTTGCTGCAACTGTGGGACCGCACCAACAAGACGATTTGCTTTGTCACCCACTCGATCCCCGAGGCGGTGTATCTGTCCACGAAAATCGTGGTGATGTCACCGCGCCCGGGCCGGATTTCGGATGTGATCGAAAGCACCCTGCCACGGGAACGCCCGCTGGATATTCGTGACACGCAAGAATTTCTGGACATCGCGCATCGGGTGCGCGAGGGCCTGCGCGCGGGGCATGCTTACGATGAATAAATCAGTCATCCCCGTTCTGACGGTGGTCGCTTTTATCATGGTGATTTGGTATGCGGCGTCGGTCTGGATGAACTCGAAATGGGTTTATGATCAGGCCGCACGTGCCGGAGAAGAAGTCAGCTTTAGCGAGCTGGTCAAGGATACATGGTCGCAAGAGCGCCCCGTTCTGCCGGCACCGCACCAGATTGTGCAGGAACTGTATAAATCCACGGTGCAGAAAAAGATCACCTCGAAGCGATCCTTGGTGTTCCACGGCTGGATCACCCTGTCGGCCACCTTGCTGGGGTTCATATTCGGCACCGGCATGGGTATTCTGCTGGCCATCGGCATCGTGCATAACCGCGCGATGGATATGAGCGTGATGCCCTGGGCGATTGCATCGCAAACCGTGCCGATCATCGCCATTGCGCCAATGATTGTGGTGGTGATGTCCACCATCGGCGCGACCGATTTTCTGGGCAAGGACACAGCCACCGCCCTGTTCGGTTATCAACCGGCGTTCATGCAGGGGCTGTTGCCCAAAGCGGTGATTGCGGCGTATCTGTCGTTTTTCCCCGTGGTTGTGGGCATGGTCAAGGGCCTGCGCAGCCCGGACAACATGCAGTTGGACCTGCTGAAAACCTATAACGCCAGCAAAAGCCGCACCTTTTGGTCGCTGCGCCTGCCCAGTTCCACGCCTTACCTGTTCACGTCGCTGAAAATCGGTATGGCGGGGGCGCTGGTGGGGGCGATCGTGTCGGAATTGTCGGCCAGCCCTTTGCGGGGTCTGGGCGCGCGGATGCTGACCGGCAGCTATTACGGCCAGACGATCCAGATTTGGGCGGCGCTGTTTGCGGCGGCGGCCATGGCGGCCACGCTGGTCGGGATCATCGGCATGATCGAACGCTATAGCCTTAAGAAAATGGGGATGGCCAAATGAAGTGGATTGTCGGAGTTCTGATTTTCTGGGTGGCGGCCTATGCGCTGAACGTCTGGTTGGCCAACAGTAAATGGCGCGATACGCGGGCGGTGAAATTCGCGGTGCCCGCCATTTTCGGCATCACCATTCTGGTGATCTGGGAGGGGCTGGTGAAAGGGCTGCAAGTGCCGTCTGTCATCCTGCCGCCACCGTCCATGATTGCCGCAAAGGTTGCGGATTCAATCCTGATTCTATGGGGTGATCTGGTGCAGACTTTTGTTAAAGGCGCGCTGACCGGATATATCATCGGCTGTGGTGCCGCTGTGATCACCGCGATCCTGATTGACCGCTCGACCTTTCTGCAGCGCGGTTTGTTGCCGGTGGGCAATTTCATTGCCGCCCTGCCGATTATCGGCACAGCCCCCATTCTGGTG
>WGBJ01000333.1 GCA_015494385.1 Marinosulfonomonas sp. | reverse complement strand
TGTCTTTCCAGTCCCGGTGAATTTCGGCCAGATGGGTGACAAGCCAGTCGTCAAACCCGCCGGCATTATTACTGTTGATGGTCAGAACCACCTTATCCTTCTTGCGGTTGGCGGTGGCGATCTGCGTGCCATTGTCGCTGCGTATTAATTCCCCGGCCTGCTGAGATTTCGGCTTCGGTCTGCTCAACCCGCGCATCACGGCCTCGAACCGTTTGTCCGAGGTTTCGCCAACTGCCAATGCCGTGGCATCACCGCTGAATTGATCCAGCAGATCGGCCAGCGCCAACCGCAAGAAGGATAAGGTGGTTCTGACCATCAACAGCAATAATGCCGGCGGGTTTGACGACTGGCTTGTCACCCATCTGGCCGAAATTCACCGGGACTGGAAAGACAACTCCGGCGGATAAGCTAACGAGTAGAGCAGCAACAAAGGAGGCACAAACAGACAGGACGGAGAAAGAAAAAGCCCCCCAAGAATGATCCCGAGAGGCCTTTGGTTCGTTATTCGCACTTCCGAATCTAGGCACAGAGTTGACAGCTGTCAACAGACGTCGGACTCCGGCGGGCAAAAAAGTTTTGTCTCGTGATAGAAAATGGAACGACTGACAACGACGCCCTTTGGGCAGCGGCCGGTTACGGCTGGCCTGATGGAATCCATACAGGTGGCGACAGGTCCGGCGAGTGTGCCGCATCTGAACAAGTGGGAATTGTTTCGCACACTGTGTGTTGCACGCACGGCTTTCAACGTGACCGACCGCGATCTGACGGTGCTGAATGCACTGTTGTCCTTTCACCAGGATGCAAATCTGTCGGACAATGACAATCTGATCGTGTTCCCGTCGAATGTGGCACTGTCCGAGCGCGCCCATGGCATGGCCGAAAGCACCCTGCGCCGCCATCTGGCCGCTTTGGTGAATGCCGGCCTGATCCTGCGCCACGACAGCCCGAACGGCAAACGCTATGCTGCGCGTGGCGAAGGCGGGCAGGTGGTTCGGGCCTTTGGCTTTGATCTGCGCCCCTTGTTGGTGCGTGCCGGGGAAATCAACCACGCCGCAACCGAAGTCCGCGCGGCAGAAGAGCGCCGCAAGCGCGCCAGAGAGGCGGTAACGCTGCTGAAGCGGGATGCACTAAAGCTGGTGCAATACGGCCGCGAGAGCGCCGTACAGGGGCCGTGGGAAGGGTTTGAAAACGCCCTACTGGCAATCCACAAGCAAATGCGGCGGAATTTGACGGTCGAGGTGCTGGAAGATCTGAATGAACAGCTGGAAAACCTGCTGGACAAAATCCGTTATACACTGTCTGAAACAAAAGAAATGAGCGGCAGCGACAACAATAATGAGCGCCACTATCATAATTCAAATAAAGACTCTTATGAATCTGAACTTTGCCAAAAAAAGGCAAAAGGCGACGTTCCGCCAGAACCTGAACCCGCAGCGCCGATAAAAAGGGCAGAACCGAATATTCCATTGGCGCTGGTGCTAAAAGCCTGTCCAGATATAGAACCTTATTCGCAATATCCTGTGTGCCACTGGCATGAGCTGGTGGCTCTGGCCGCTTTTGTGCGCGGAATGATGGGAATAAGCGAAGATGCGTGGCAACAGGCGCAACGCGCGATGGGACCGGAAGTGGCAGCGGTTACGGTGGCCGGTATTCTGCAACGTGTTAGCGAAATAAAATCCCCAGGCGGTTATCTTCGGGCGCTGACGCGCAAGGCCGAGGCGGGGGCGTTTTCACCCGGACCGATGATCATGGCGCTATTGCGACCAGATGCGCAGGCGGCGTAAAGTTGACAGCTGTCAACCATACAGGGCAGGGGGCTATAACGCCTCCAGAACCGCGCGTGTTTGCGGCAGGTGTTTTAGCGATTGTTCAATACGTTGGCCCCACTTCGGACCACTGGCAAGGGCATCGTCATAGGCTTCTTTCAAGTCGTCGGGGCGGTCCTGTGCCAGAACACCGATCAGGAATTCCGCCTGCATCCGGTCCTTGTGCGCCTTCAGGCTGTCCGGCCCTTCGCGCCGCCGGTCTGCAACGATCAGCTTGTGTATGGCAAAGCGTTCGGGGCGGGGAACCTGCACAAGGATTCCGCTGCGGTAAACCGCGATGGCGGGCACCGGTTCGGCAATCAGGTAATTCAGGTGATGCAGTGAATGGGCATCGACACCAAGGGCGGGCAGGGGGCGGATACCTTCGTCTTCCTCGAAGGATGGCGTCAGGAATTCCACCAGTAATTCATTGCGGCTCTGTTGCCAACGCCAGACCTTTTCCTGTTCCAGACTGGGCACAGGCGCAAAGGAAAAATCGCCCAACACCTGTTGCAGCGGCGGGGAAACCGTGTCCTGAAGGGCAAGGGAAAGGCGCTCGAAACTGGCAATGTCCAGATCACCGGTCTGGGCCATCTGGTCAAAAGAATAGCGCACGCCAAGGGTGCCCTCGTACAGGCGAAAGGCATGGGTGCCGACAACGGTGCCGCCCAACCGGAACACGCCGGCCCGCGACATCGCCGAAAGCAGGCTGCCGGTTGTGGCATCGATGCCCAGAAAACCCTCGGCCCGCAGGATACGGATCAGACGCGCACGATGTTTGCGGCGTTCATCGGCAGAACCGGCAAGGGCCTTTTTGCGCTCCAGCCGTTGGCGCAGTTCCGGGCTATCCTCACCAATATAGGTTTTGCGCACATCCTGGCCGATGCGGTAGCTGTCATACCAATAGGTTTTGCCATTCCGCTTTACCGGCGTCGGCGCGCCGCGGATATCGGAAACGGCTTCGTCCTGCCATGATCGCAAAAGATCAAGATAGGCGGCATGGGCTACAGGCGTGTGGCGGTTGATCATCGGGCATACTCAACAAAAATTTCTTTGTTGAATATAGCGCGATGTTCAACAAAATCAAATTTGTTGGACAAGTGGGTCACAACCCTGCGGCTTTGGTCAGGTTGACCCTGAACCTGTCACGGTTCCTCTGATACCTGCGGGTCATTTCCGGCGAGGCATGGCCAAGTTGTTTCTGGATATAACGCTCATCGACATTGGCAGAGGTGGCAAGGCCGGCGCGCAGGGAATGGCCGGAGAATAGCTTCAGGCGTTCATTTACCGGAAGGTCGGCGCGAATGCCGGCGGCCAGCACGGTCTTCTTGATCAGGCGGGCAACGTGTTTGTCCGACAAACGGTCGCCTGTGGCTTTGCGATCATCACGGGTGATACGCTGGAACAGCGGGCCAAAGTCGATCTTGGCGTAATGCAGGTATTGCTCCAGCGCGTGAACAGGGCAGGTGGCATCACTGGACCCGCGGCCGATCTCGACCTCGCGCCAGCCGGTTTTGCCCCGAAACGTCAGGGTCAGACCCTGGTCCTCGATCGTGATCCAGCCTTTGCCGTCCTCGGTATCGTCACGGCCATAATCCAGACTGACGATTTCAGAGCGGCGCAGGCCGCCAGCATAACCGATCAGTAAAACGGCACGGTCGCGCATATCGCGCAGGCCGGAATCCAGTGTTTCGACCATATCGAGGATGTCATCGCGCAGGATCGCTTCTTTCTGCATTGGAGGCCGTGCGTGCTTGCGCTTGATGCCTGCCAACACTGTGGCAATATGCCGATCCCTGCGGTCAAGGGTAAAGCCACGCTGCCGGTAGTGCCATGCAAGACCCGACAGACGCCGCTCGATGGTGGCAACGCTGAGGGGTTTGGCAGGAAGGGCAGGGGAGGCGCATTCCGCGATATAGAGGCCGACCAGTTCAGGGGAGGGGGGCAGTGGCTCCGTCCCTTTGCGGCGACACCAGCTGGAAAAATGCGCCCAGTCAGCTTTGTAGGCAGTGTTGGTGTTTTCTGCGGTGGCTTGGCGGGCGTAGTCTTTGGCCCTGTCGATCAGGCGATCGAGGCCACCAGAACCTGCAAGGTTAGAAACCTCAAAGCTGTCAGCGCTACGCGCGCCTCTCTCGTTGTCCTCGCTGGGTAAAGACCCGTTCGTTGGTTCTGAGATCGATTTCTCGTTGTTTTCTTCCATATCGCTGAGCATATCTTTGAATGTCCGATAATGCAAACTTATTGGACGTAATAGTGAGATGCAGGGCGGGGCGCTTACAGCGTATTTATCTGGCAGTAAGCGCCGCTGCATGTTAGGTGTTTCACATGAGAAAACTTGCAGCCTCAACTAAAACTCACCCTGCCTACCTACCACCCTTGCCGTCGTGGGTCACTCAAAACTATGGCAACACCCCTGAAACAGAGGCGTTTCTGTCCGGCGCCTCCCTGGCTATGCTGCATATGGTGTTGGTTGATCCGGCAGAAATATTGCCTGCGGAGCTGTTGCGCAACCGGTTGGCGTTGCGCGCCGCCGAGGCCTGTCTCAAGCTGGAAGGGCGTCGCGAGTCCGAGGCGGACATCCGCGATGCTTACTATTTAGCCCGCGCGGGCGATGCGACCCGTGCGACGAGTGCGATGGGGCCTGCGGGGGAAATGTACGTCAGGTGGCGTAAAGCCCGCGCGATTGGGCTAAAGCAGCGGGATTGGTTGAAGAGGCTCAAGTCCTGTGTGCCGGACCATGTTGCAGAAGAACTGCCAGAGTGGATTGATGCCGCCATGGCCGGAGGCCCGGTAGCTGGCGATCCGGTGGCCCAAGCGGCGAAGATGACCGGGCTGGTGATAACGGCGTTCCCGCGCGAAGAGGCTTCGGCGTTGATTTGTGGCGATCTGGTGTTGGCGCGGGCTTTGGGCTGGTCGCATCCGGTGCCGTTGATCGGGAAGCATTTGAAACGGCGGGAGTTGCGGGCTGCGGGAGATGAGTTGTCGCTTGCCTGTCATCGAGCGGTGGCCAAAGGGGCACAGGATGCGGTGCGTCTGAGCCATGATTTGACCCGACGTGCAGAGCGACTAAGAAATGTGACACCCAAATTGCGCGCCAAGGGATCGGATGCGGCGGTGGCGTTGTTTCTGTGTGAGGAGGCGGTGATGCCGAGTGCGATGCTGTCTCCGAAGATCAAAGGCACTAACATCCCAATGACCGATCGCGCCGCCCGGCGGTTGTGTGACCGGCTGGTAGAGCTGGGTGTGGTGAAGGAACTGACTGGACGTAGCACCTTCCGTCTGTACGGGGTGGCATGATGGCAAAGAAGGAAGAGTCACCGCTGGATACAGAGCTGCAAGATCTGCCGCCGGAATTGCGCTGGCGGACATGGATCGGGCGGATTGAAGCGGTGTTGTTTGCAAGCGCGAAACCGGTATCGCGAGAGGCGTTGCAAAAGGTGGTGGGGCAGGGGGCGAGTGTTGAATTGCTGATCGAGGATTTGCGGGCTGAACTGAAGGACCGTGCTTTTGAAATCGCCAGCGTCGCTGATGCTTGGACCCTGCGAACCAGAACACGGTTTGCCGAGTCAATCCGGGCGGCAGCGGATCTGGGCGATCAGGGCATGGAATTTACCCCCTATGAAATGGCGGTGCTGGCGACGATTGCCTATCATCAGCCGATTAGTCGCGCCGAGTTGAAAGAGGTGTTCGGCAAAGACATCAACCGTGATCTGATTGGGCGGCTATATGCCAAAGACCTAATTGCGACAGGACCGCGTAGCCCGAAAAGGGGAGCGCCCTATACCTATGTCACAACGAAAGGGTTTCTGGTGGCGTTCGATATGCAGAGTTTGCGGGACTTGCCGGATATGGAACAGTTGCAGGATGCTGGGCTGGATGAAGTGGGTATTTCAGCAGATTACGGTTAATGGCCAACGCCGCACGTTGTGCAAGCGATTTGACAGTCTTTGGGTGCCGGATCCTTTAACCTGAAATACTGTGTAAATGCCGATATGTTTGATCTGTTTTGTCAGGTTGTTTTGCCGCACTGTGGCCAATATTTTTGGTTCGTTCCGGCAACCTGGGCAAGCCAGATTTTCTTCCTGTTTTTTTGAATTTAATCTGCTTTCGCAGATACTTTTTTGTTTTGTCACCCTTCAATGAAGCCAACAAATACACCCCTTTGAAAGACTAATGGGTATTTGTTAGATTGAAGAGTGACGTTGGCAGGATATGCCTAACGTAAACACATTATGTCAGTAGGGGTCCATGCGGTGCAAAAAGCGAAATCTTACGATTGATAGAAAGATCGGGCTTGCTCGCCACCATGAGGACGGTGAGGTCGTAAATACTTTGTCCAAAGCCTTCTCGAAAAGCGTTCGTTAAGGGCACGCGCTTTGTGGCCGGAAAGAGCTGCGTGAGCAGGGGCGCCTCATGCTCGGCCAGAATGCCGATGATCTGCTCTTCTGAATATCTCGTTCGCTTTATTGTCCTTCCCTTCCTTGGGTCGGTCTCTAATCCCAACTGGTGGAAAAATCCCGAGGCAGGTCAAATGCCACTAGAAATCTAATTCTGAGACTCGATTTGGGAACGAAAGGGGGCAGGGGGCTTGGAGATATTGTTTTCAATTTATGGGGCACACTGCAGAGCAATTCACCATGCATGAAGACTGTAGCGTAGGTGGTGTCCCCAGCCTGTATAACAACCAGAGCCACAAGCAGGAAGGGTTGCAAAGCAAATTTCAACAGTGTTGAATGACGGCTTAGATTGGGAAAGCTGATCACTGTGTCAAAGACGAGGGCATAAAACGAAACATCCTTGTTAATGCTTGAACTTGATATGATGGGAACCTTGGATGATATCACGTCGATCTATGCTGGCAGGTGCCGCGGCCATTGCCGGATTTTCGGCTAAAAGCGCGCGTGCAATGGATGTGTTTCGTCTGGGGCTAACGCCGGTATTTCTGGACAACGACGCCGAGGTTGTGGATCGCCTGCGCGGGGCGTTCGCGGATACGCTGGGGATTCCTGTTGAACTGGAGCAGCGGCGCACATACGAGGAAGTAACCGGGCTATTGCTGGAAGGGTCGGTAGATGCGGCATGGTTGTGTGGTTACCCCTATCTGCAGCACCGCAAAAGTCTGGAGCTGATGGCGGTTCCGGTTTGGAATGGAAGGCCGCTGTATCAGTCTTATCTGATTGCAGGATCTGACAATACCGCAACCACTCTTGCCGACCTGCGCGGCGGTACACATGCGTTTTCCGACCCCGATTCAAATTCCGGCTATCTGGTCACCGCCTCGGATCTGGCGCGGATGCAGGAACGGCCCGACAGTTTTTTCAAGCGCACGATTTTCACCTTTGGACACCGCAATGTGGTGCGGGCCGTGGGTGACGGGCTGGTGCAATCAGGCAGTGTGGACGGTTATGTCTGGGAGGCCCTGACCAAAACCGAACCCGATCTGACAAAGCACACAAAGGTCATATCAAAATCCGAATGGCTGGGCTTTCCGCCGTTCTGCACCCGCGCGGATCGGGCTGGCGAGCCGGCAATCCGGGCGATGCGGCTGGCGTTGCTGGATATGGGCAAGACAGCACAGGGCAAGGCAGCGCTTGATCTGCTTCAGCTTGACAGAATGGCGGCGGCGCAACCGTCATTATATGACGGCATTGCAACACGGATGCGCGAGCTGGAAAATTTCCTCTGATGCGGGGACTTCAGCCGCTTCCTCTTTCGCTACGGGTGCCGTTGTTGACGGTTGCGCTGATGGTTCTGGTCGGCATCATTGCATCGCAACAGGTTCTGACCACCCTGCGCAACGTGCAGAATGAGCGCATCCGCGAATTGGCACAATTGCAGATCGAAGCCCTTTCGGTCGCCCTTGGCCCGCTGGTGCTGCGGAAAAATGTCTGGGAAGTGTACGACACGCTGGACCGGGCAACCGGCGAAACCCATGTCCAGCGGCTGGTTTTTACCGCCGTGGCAGACGAAAACGGTAATATTCTGGCGGCAACCGACCCCAAACGCGCGCCGCTGGACAGCCCGATCAAGGCGCTGGCGCAGGATGCGCAGAATCTGGAAACCCTGTCGATACCCGATCAGGGAACGGATATCCGCCTGTTGTCGGACCTGACCTATCAGGACCGCATGGTCGGGCAAATCCTGATCGAACTGGATGTGTCCGACCTGCTCGCCGAACGCAGCAAAGCGGCGCGATTGCTGTTGATTGGCAATGCGGTCGCCACCGGTTTTCTGGCCTTGCTAGGCTATTTCGGGATGCGCCGGATGTTGCGGCCAATCACCCTGTTGGTCAGCCATATGCGCAATTCCGGCGAACGGCCCGAACCGATCCCGCAAACCGATCTGCCAAGGGGCGATACCGAAATGACGCGGCTGTTTCACAGCTATAACGGCATGGTCGGTTCGATCGAGGCCAAGGCCGAGGCCGACAAACGGCTTGCCAACCGCGAACGGTTTGTCAGCCTTGGCCGTTTATCGGCATCATTGGCGCACGAGATCAATAACCCGCTGGGCGGGCTGCTGAACGCGGCCGACACCATCAAAACCTATGCCGACCGGCCCGAGGTGGTGCGCGAATCCGCCGAATTGCTGACCCGTGGTCTGGGGCATTTGCGCGATGTGGCACGGGCCACGCTGGACCAGAACCGGCTGGACCGGTCCGGCGCTGTTCTGGTGCCCGAGGATTTTGACGATTTACGCCTGCTGATCCGCCCCGAGGTGTCGCGCAAATCACAGGATCTGGATTGGCGGATCGAGGTGGATCAAAAAGACCTGTCGCAGTTTGCGGCAGCGCCGGTGCGCCAGATCGTGCTGAACCTGCTGCTGAACGCCACCGAGGCCTCGGGGCAGGGGGGCAAGGTTGGGTTACAGGTTTACACGGGGGACAATTCCCTGTGCATCAATGTATCCGACACCGGCCCCGGCCTGTCCAAAGCGGCCTGCGCGCGTCTGTTGGGCAACGGCCCTGCATCATCCGAAGGGGGTGTCGGGTTGCGGCTGGTGCATGATATGACCCGCGAATTGCAAGGCTTTGTCCGGCTGAACCGCGCAGACGGCGTGACGACAATATCCATTGAGCTTCCCCTGAAACCCGATAATCAAGGTGACCTATGTTAAGAGGCGCACATATCGTTCTGGTCGAGGATGACGAGATCATGGGCGCGTCGCTGTTGCAGCGGATGCAGCTGGAAGGGGCCGAAGTGATCTGGCACAAACAGGCCCAACGGGCACTGGGTGCGATCCGCACACCGCGCAGCCCGATTGACGCGGTGATCTGCGATATTCGCCTGCCGGATGGCACAGGAGAAGAGCTGTATAACACTCTTTGCCAGACATCCGCGCCGCCACCATTTCTGTTTATTACCGGGCATGGTGGTATTGATCAGGCGGTGCGATTGATCAAGGCGGGGGCGGCGGATTATGTCACAAAACCTTTTGAAATCGCAGTGTTTCTGGAGCGGTTGGCGATGCTTCTGTCGCAACGTCCCAAAGGCGGTTTGCCGCCCTTGCTGGGGGTTTCGCCAGCGGCGCAACGGGTGGATGAACTGGCACTGAAGGCGGCGAAAACCGATCGTCCCGTGCTGATCGTCGGCGGGCCGGGCACCGGCAAGGAACTGGTCGCACGCCGGATACATCAGGCCTCGGACCAATGTGCCGCGCCCTTTGTCACCGTCAATCTGGCGCGGGAGGCCGATCCTGAAAGCGCCCTGTTCGGCAGCGGTGGTGCATGGGATCAGGTGGGCGATGGCGTGCTGTTCCTGAATGCACTCAGCCGTCTGCCCGAAGCGGCGCATCTTGCCCTGCTGGATGCGATGGAAGGCGGATTTGGCGGGCGGATCATTGCCTCCTGCGGGCAGGAAATGGCGGAAATCATAGCCAGCAACGATGCGCGGGCCGATTTCTTTTACCGTCTGAATATGGTGGAAATTCCAATCCCGCCATTAGGGCAACGCACCGAAGATGCGGTCTGGCTGATGCAGCAACTGTATCCCGAGATGAACGCGGCCCGAAACTGTCCGCTGAGCGGGATCAGCAGCCTGTGCATTGAATCCGTGCGCGCCCATGATTGGCCGGGGGGCGGGCGTGAATTGCGGGCGCGTTTGCAACGCGGGGTCGAGAACGCCAGCGGTGACCTGTTGCAACCGCTGGATATTTTTCCCGAAACCCTGATCCAGCCGGGCAGGGGGCAGACCCTGGCCGAGGCCCGCGATGCCGCGGAAAAGGCGCGCATCATTGATGCATTGGCCCAGACAGACGGCAAGATCAGCAAGGCGGCAAAGATGCTGAAGGTGTCGCGCACCACTTTGTGGGACAAGATGCAAAAACTGGGAATCGAGGGGAAATCCCGATAGACAGTGTTCGGAAATCTGAACATTCATAAATATCCCTGAAATATCAAGAATATAGATGTGATTTTCCTGATATGAATTTCACCCGCTTTTGGGCGCCCTGTTGATAAACTTGATCCATATCAAGAAAACAGGGAGAGATTTTCATGAGATGCAAAAAGATGGTTGACGTTGGTCGCCGCCAGTTCCTGCGGGGTGGTGCGCTTGCTGCTGCCGGGGCTGCGGCAGCAACTGTTACAACGACACCGGCACAGGCTACACCGGCCAATGCACAGGTGGATTATCCGTCAGGTAAACTGGCCAATGTGGCTGATCTGGCTGTGAACGAACCGATGGACATCGAATATCCGGACGCTGACAGCCCCGGTGTTCTGATCAAGCTGGGACAGGCCGTCGATGGGGGCGTTGGTCCTGATGGCGATATCGTCGCCTATTCGGTTCTGTGCCCGCACAAGGGCTATTACATGTCTTATAATTCCGAAGACCGCACGATGAACTGCCCCGGCCATTTCTCGCGTTTCGATGTCGAGGCAGGTGGTCAGCAGGTCTGGGGACATGCCACGCAAAACCTGCCGCAATTCACCCTGCGGGTGGATGATAATGGCGATATTTTCGCAGAAGGCGCCAGCGACCTGATCTTTGGTCGCCCGTCAAACGTGCTGTAAGGGAGGGGAACTCACATGGCTTATAAAAGACAAATCGACCGCCTTCCAATTCCGCCAAAGGATGCGAAGGTTCACAATGTCACCTGTCACTATTGTATCGTCGGATGCGGCTACAAGGCCTACACCTGGGATCGCAACAAACAGGGCACTCTGAAAGACAATGCTTTTGGCATTGATCTGGGCGAACAGCAAAATGCCGATGGCACATGGGTTGCGCCCTCTATGTACAACATGGTCAAGCAAGACGGCAAAGATGTGCATCTTGCGGTGGTGCCGGATCAGGAATGTGTGGTCAATTCGGGTCTGGTTTCGATCCGTGGTGGCCGCATGGCCGAAAACCGTCCCTCGAAAGTGACCGGCACCCAGCAACAGCGCCTGTCGGACCCGTTGGTCTGGCGCAATGGCACATGGCAGCCGACCAGCTGGGATGACGCGCTTGATCTGGTGGCCCGTGTCACCGCCCGCATCGTCACTGAAGGGTCGGAAGATGACCTGCTGTTGTCGATGTTCGATCACGGCGGTTCTGCTGGCGGCTATGAAAACACATGGGGCACCGGCAAGCTGTATTTCGATAGCATGAAGGTCAAGAATGCGCGTATTCACAACCGCCCTGCCTATAATTCCGAAGTGCATTCAACCCGCGATATGGGCGTGGACGAGCTGCAATACCAGTATTCGGATTACGAAGTGACCGACACGATCATGATCATCGGGGCCAACCCGCTGGAAACGCAGACAAACCTGTTTCTGAACCACATGCGCAAAGGGCTGGAGAACGGGGCCAAATTCATCATGGTTGACCCGCGCCGCACGGTGACAGTGAATGCCGCCGAGGAAGTTGCAGGGGCCGAAAATGTGCTGCATCTGGCAATTGATCCGGGCAGTGACATGGTGCTGTTCAATGCGCTGTTCACCCATATCGTGGATCAGGGCTGGACGGATAGCGACTTTGTCACCAACTCGACCTTTGCGTCAGGTGAAGCCGTGGCAGAAGATGCCGCCCATCCGGCAGGTTTGGGTAGTCTTGATTACGCTCTGGCCACCTGCCGCACATCGACAGCCGAAGCGGCCGAAATCTGCAAGGTGGACGAGGCCGACATCATCAAGGCCGCCGAATGGATCGCCAAACCGAAGGATGGTGCGCGCCGTAAATGCGTAACCGCCTATGAAAAAGGCGTCATCTGGGGCAATGACAATTACCGCACTGTTGGTTCGATTGTGAACATCGCGCTGGCGACAGGTAACATCGGACGCGAAGGCGGCGGATGTTGTCGACTGGGGGGCCACCAAGAGGGCTATTACCGCCCATCGGATGCCCATGTCGGGCGGCCTGCCACATATGTTGATCAACTGCTGATTTCCGGCGGTGGCAAGGTGCAGCATGTCTGGGCTTGTGACCATTACAAGACCACGCTCAATGCTTCGCAATACAAGCGTGCGCATCGCAAACGGGCCGAAATGGTCAAGGATGCCATGGATGCGTCGGCTGCGGGTTCGCGTGAACAGCAGGTCGATGCCATTGTCGCAGCTGTCAACGCGGGCGGTTTGTTCGTGGTGGATGTGGATATTCACCACAGCCAGATCGGACAGAACGCGCATGTGATCCTGCCGGCCTGTGAAAGCAACGAGATGAACCTCACCTCGATGAACGGCGAGCGGCGTTTGCGTCTAAGCGAAAAATACATGGATCGCTACGGCAACTCGTTGCCTGACTGCCTGATTGCCGCCAAACTGGCACAGAACATGGAACGCGTGCTGCGCGACATGGGCGACGATGCCTATGCCGATCAGTTCAAGGGCTATGACTGGGAAACCGAGGAAGATGCCTTTATGGATGGCTACAATCAGGGCAATCCGGATGTGACTTATGAGCGCTTGCGCGCGATGGGGAACAACGGGGTGCAAGAGCCGGTTCAGGGCTTTGAGGATGGCAAACTTGTCGGGGTCGAGCGACTGTATATGGACGGGAAATTCACCCGCCACGGTCGTGATGACGGCAAGGCATTGTTCTGCGCAGCAAGCTGGCGCGGACTTCAGGCGCCGGGCAAAGAGCAGGAGCGTGCGACCCACAAGTTCTGGATCAACAACGTTCGTGCCAATATCTTCTGGCAAAACCAGTTCCTTGATAAAGACAACGACTTTATTCAGGATCGGTTCCCTTATCCGTTCATCGAAATGAACGCCGACGATATGGCCGAAATGGGCCTGAACGCCGGTGATCTGATCGAAATCCACAACGAGAACGGAACGACACAGGGTATGGCCTATCCCACCGATACCGCCGCACGCGGGCAGGTAGCGATGGTGTTCGGATCCCCCACGGGATCACAAGGCAACGTGGTGAACCCCGGCGTGAACGAACTGGTCCTGCCGGATTACAAGCACACATGGGGCAATATCCGCAAACTGGCGGATGCGACCCCTGCTGCCAAAGCCGTTTCCTTCAAGTCCAAGGAATACACCAGCTAAGGCGGGTTACATAAGAACAAGACGGGCGGCCATTGTGCCGCCCTTTTTATGCTTGCAGAAGATCCTTATTCATATATCCATGAAATATGGAAAAAGTGATTCTGGAACGTCTTACGACCCTTGGGCATCCCCAGCGCATGGCGCTTTTCCGGCTGTTGATGCGCCGCTACCCCCAAGCTGTGCCTGCCGGAGAGTTGGCAAAAGCGCTGAACCTGAAGGCCAGTACCCTGTCGGTTTACCTGTCGGCATTGGCCGGGGTCGGCCTGATCAGCAAATCCCGCCACGGCACATCGCTGCACTACAAAACCCGGATCGATGCTGCGCGTGAAATTATCGACTACCTGTTTCTTGACTGCTGTCGGGGCCGCCCGCAGCTTTGTCCAACCATTACCCCAGATCCCGTCAAAGGAAGCCACCCCATGTCCCAACGAAAGCTGAACGTTATCTTCATCTGCACCGGAAATTCCGCCCGTTCGATCATGGCCGAGGCAATCATGCGTGATCTTGACGGGGGGCGGTTCAACGCCTTTTCCGCAGGCACCCAGCCGACCGGTGCACCACATCCACTGGCATTGGCAACGCTAAAGCGCAACGGACATGACATTACCAACCTGCGCTCGAAAAATCTGGATGAATTCCAGAAAGACGGCGCGCCACAGATGGATTTTATCTTTACGGTCTGCGATTCCGCCGCCAACGAGGAATGCGCGATCTGGCCGGGCCGCCCGACCAGCGGTCACTGGGGTATCCCTGATCCGGCAGCAGCCACGGGAAGCGATGCAGAAAAGGCGCTGGCCTTTGCCCGTGCTTACGGACAGATGCGCACCCGCATAGAAGCCTTTGCCGCCTTGCCCGATATCACGCCGGGCACACCGGAACTGCAAAACGACATTGATGAAATCGGCAATATGCCGGTTCAGGGCTAAGGGATAGATCATGGGACTTTTTGAACGATACCTCACCGTCTGGGTTGCTGCGGCTATTGTGCTGGGCGTGTTCCTTGGGGCAAATCTGCCCGGGCTTTTTGCCAGCATTGCCGCGCTGGAATATGCCAGCGTCAATCTGGTGGTGGCGGTGTTTATCTGGGTGATGATTTACCCCATGATGGTGGGCGTTGATTTTGCCAGCATCAAGGATGTCGGCAAGCAGCCAAAGGGGCTGGTGATCACACTGGTGGTGAACTGGCTGATCAAACCCTTTACCATGGCGGCCCTTGGCTGGTTGTTCTTTATGGTCATTTTCAAGGGCCTGGTGCCACCTGCATCTGCCCGCGAATACATCGCCGGTATGATATTGCTGGGGGTTGCGCCCTGCACGGCGATGGTATTCGTCTGGAGCCAGCTGGTTAAGGGGGATGCAAATTACACATTGGTGCAGGTTTCGATCAATGATCTGATCATGGTCTTTGCCTTTGCCCCGATCACCGCGTTTCTGCTGGGGTTAAGCGATATTGTGGTGCCCTGGAATACGTTGATCCTGTCAGTTGTTCTTTATGTGCTGGTGCCGCTTGTGGCCGGTTATATCACTCGCCGCCGGCTCGAGGCGACCCATGCGGACCATGCAATCGAACAGTTCACCGCCCGACTGAAACCGTTTTCGGTGGTTGGCCTGTTGGCGATGGTGGTGCTGTTGTTCGGCTTTCAGGCGCAAACCATCCTGAACGCGCCGCTGGTCATTGCCCTGATCGCCGTGCCGCTGATGATCCAGAGCTACGGCATCTTCGCCATCGCTTTTGGCTGGGGATATGCGTGGAAAGTGCCCTTCAACATTGCTGCCCCCGCAGCCCTGATTGGCACCTCCAACTTTTTCGAACTGGCCGTCGCCGTCGCCATCAGCCTGTTTGGCCTGAATTCGGGCGCAGCGCTGGCAACGGTCGTGGGGGTATTGGTCGAGGTGCCGGTGATGCTGTCGCTGGTGGCTTTTGCCAACGCCAAAAGGGGGCGTTTTACAGCTTGAACGCATCATCAAAGGGTTCGTCACCCACCACAACGGGCAGTGAAAACTTGTTTCCCCAATGGCCCCAACCGCCATTGTAAAGCCGCACGTCCGTATAGCCCAAAGCGGTTAGTTGTAGATAGGTCAGGCTCATACGGAATCCATCGTGACAATAGACATAGATGGTTTTGTCCTTTGGCACATCTGCATACATTTGGGCAATTTCGGAAAGCGGCAGCCATTGCTGTTCGCCATCCTTGGTAATGCCTTCCAGGCTGACAATGCTAATGGCACCGGGAATGTGGCCGGCGCGCACTGCATGGGTCAATACTTCGCCGGTATATCCCTTGTAAGGGCGCGCATCGATTAAAAGGAATTGCGGGTCGCGGCGGGCGACAACGTTGTCATAGACATCGGTCCATTCGACAAACAGATCAGTATTGCGCTCGGCCAGTGTCACATTGCCCGACTCGGGGAAAACCTCGTCCTGTTCCAGATCGTTGAAGGCTTGCCATGCGACCGTGCCGCCATTCAGGATTTTCACATGATCCATGTTGAACCCATAAAGCCTAAGCAGGAAATGAAGGCGCGAGGCCAGCGCCGTTGCGCTGTCGTCATATAACACCAAAATGCTGTCATCATTTACACCCCAACTGCGCAGGGTGGCCTGAAAAGCCTCGCGGGTCGGAAATTTCATCAACGTGCCCTGTCCTGAATTATCCCCCAGATCCAAGAACCGCGCCACCTGAACAGCACCCGGAATATGACCTATAGTCATATAGCGATGCGGGTAATAGCGCACTTCGAGCACGATCAGGTTTTCATCATCTATATGTTCTTCCAGCCATTCGGAGGACACCAGAAAATCGGGTGTTTCCTGTGCCAGCACGGGGGTGGAAAAGGCAAAGATGATCATCAGGGTTTTAAGAAGCGTTCGCATACGGTTTCCTTATCGTAAAGGTGTTATTTTCGGCCGGTCAGGCGGGAAAACAGGCCGGGTTTGGCAGGGGGCGGGGCGAAAGGCAGGCTGTCGGGTTTGATCTGGCTGAAGATATAACGCGGCATGACCGGTTCGGTTGAGCAGCTACAGGATGACCCCATGTTGGCAGGATCAAAGACCTTGAAAAAGGTCGGGGTTTCGCGGTTGTCCACATAAACCGCGCCGCTCATCGGTAGCTCGCGACGCTGGTTGACCAGTGTCTGGGCGGCATCCAGTGCGACTTGCAGCTCGTTACCCGATAGGGGCATTTCGGGGGCGTCCTGACTTGGATCAAACACATACCATTGCCCGCCGGTTTGCTTTACCTCGCCGGAAATGACATAATAGATCCCCGTCACCTGTTGCCCTTCGCGAAACAACGCCTCTCCTTTGGTCAAGAAAATGCGCCGTGCCGCGCAGGCCAGGGCAGGGGTGAAATATGGCGGGATGTCGGTGTTATTTGGCACCGGCGGCCTTTAGTATTTTGGTCATCAGGCAAAAGCCGGTCAGGCCCGCAATTGTCAGGTTAGCCCCGACAAACAGGGTTAACCAAAGCCAACTCATGGCGCCAAGGTTTGCGGTTCCGCTCATATGTGCCAATCCAAGGCTGACCAGTACGAATATCCCAGCAAACATCATTGTTAAACGTTGTGCACTCATAGTTTAATCCTTTTTGACATTGGTAGGTTCGTCACATCTTTCCACATTTTACGTTCATACGTAAGATTAGAATGCGAGTTTCCAGATCATCTTTGCGGCAAGCAACAGCAGCAGAAATGCAATCAGTTTCTTGACATGTGATGCCTTTAGATTGTTGTGCATTATTCGTTCCCCCAGATACCCCCCGAACATGGCAGCCACAGCGACGACCGCCAGTAATGGCCAATCCATATTTGTGAACGAGAGATATGTGAAAAATGCACCGGCTGACGAAAACGGGATTACAAAGCTAATGGCGCGTGCCGCTTTCTTGGCATCAAACCCGAGCAGGATCAGCGCAGGCATCATCAGTGATCCACCACCAACGCCCAACATACCGGAAACCACCCCCACGCATCCCCCGATAAGATATAGAACCCAGGGGCGATCATAGGTCACGACAGTGCCGCGTTTGGAAAACAGCATCAAAAACGCAGCAACAATCAGGAACGCAACCAGCATGACCTCGATTACTTCGCGCGCCACATATTGGCTGGACCAGGCACCGACCGGGGTTGCGATCAAAATCGAGATCACCAACGGGACGGCAAACCCGATTTCAAGCACACCACGCCGGAAATTCATGATCGAAGCCGTGACAGTCGAGGTTGTATTCACAAACAACCCCAGTGCCTTTGCAAGGTTCAGCGGCATTTCAAGCATCGAGAAAACCGGAACCAATCCAATCGCCGAACCAACGCCGCCCATAGCAAAGACCGTGGATAAAACAAGCGTAAGCCCGAAATATATGCTGTAATCGAACAGGGTCACTGTAGCGGCTCCAGATTAAACGCAGCAGCCGGGCCACCCTTTAGTTTATCGGTTAAGCCAAGCAGCCCGCCATTCAGATATTTTGCATTAAACCCTTTTGCGGCAAGGTATCCACGCACGATGTTGGAGCGATCCGAATTCGGGCAGGCAATAACCAGCAACCGGTCACGCGGGAGTTCCTCGAGGTGTTCTGGAATCTCGTCAGCAGGAATATGTTTACCGAACCCCATCTTCCAGACACGGGTTTCCGAAGGAACGCGAATATCGATGAATTCACAGGCACCTTCGTTCCATTGGGTCAAGAAATCATCGATACTGATGCGCACATCTTTCATATGAGCGGGCACGGCCTGAGATGGCAAAGTTTCTAGTTTGCTCATTGTTCTTTTCCTTTAACAAGTTCCATATAATCACGGGCCCGCCCGCCGCGCAGATGATCAACAAGCCCTAACATTCCGGTGGTGAAATACCGCGATGAAAAGCCTTTTATCGTTAGATACAGGCGCGCGATCTCGGCGCGGTCATAGTGGGGACACATGGCAACGATGGTTTTTGTGCTGTCAAGTTCGTCCAGCCGGTCAGGAAGTTCGTTCAGCGGGATATGCTGGCCAATTCCGACAGACCACGCGGCGTATTCTTCGTGAAACCGAATGTCGATCACCTGAATTTCGTCGCGCGCATAAAGATCAAGCAGTTCATCAAGGCCGATTTTCATCGCCATCCGCTCGGTGTAGTCAAAATCGCGCAAATACGTATCGAAATCCCGTTCTACGAGGGTGTTGTTTTGTTGCTTAGTCATGTTGTTTCCTTACTTTGTGGGGATATACAGTTTGGCCCAAGGCTTTATCAGTCTTAATCGTGCATCCCTTTGATTAAGCGAGTGAATTTGACGGGCACTGCCCGCCGGCCACCTCGAGTTGCAAAGTGGTGTGTTCAATATCGAACCGGTCATGCAGCATATTGGCGATTGTCAGGCGCAGGTCCTCGGTCTTGCCCAGTGGCTGATCGGGCAGTTCGATATGGGCCTCAAAATGAATGTCATGTTCGGAAACCTGCCACAGATGGGTGTGATGTATGCCAGCCACGCCATCGGTTTTGGTGATGGCCTCGCGAACCTCTTGCAAGTTCATGCCGTGCGGGGCGGCCAGCAGGATTGATTCCATCGCTTCCCACAGGATCGCAACGGATTCCTTCAGCACATAAATCCCGATCAGGACGGTCAGCAGGGGATCAACCCATGTGATGCCCCATAACCAGATTGCCAACCCGCCAAGGATCACCCCGACACTGGAAATCGCATCCGACAGCAGGTGAAGGTAGGCCGCACGCAGGTTCATACTGCCCGCCGCGCCGCGTTTCAGCAGCACTGTGCCCAGCACATTTGCCACCAGCCCGACCAGCGCGACAGTTACCATTATCCCGCCGCTGATCGGCTCGGGGGTTTGAAACCGTTGCCAGGCTTCGACAAACAGGTAGATGCTGATTGCCACCAGTGTTCCGGCATTGATCGTAGCTGCCAAGACCTCGGCGCGTTTTAACCCGAAGGTATGGCGGTCTGTGCGGGCGCGGGCATTCAAACGGATGGCAACCCATGCGATAACAATTGCGATGCCGTCACTGAAATTGTGCAACGCATCCGAGATGAGGGATAGCGAGCCAGAGAGCAGCCCGCCGATCACCTCGGCAACTGTGATAATAACATTCAGTGCAATCACCAACGCAAGGCGACCGCCGGTTTCGGGGGGGGCATGATCATGTGCCATATTTTATTTCCTTTTAATCAACTCATTGCTACATCAAAAAGCCAGCCAACCGCGGCCGTTGCGGCCATCGCTGCCGCACCCCAGATGGTGACACGGGCGATGGCTTTTCCAACGGGTGCGCCGCCGGTTTTGGCCGAGACAAAACCCAACAATCCCAACACCAGTACCGAGGCAACTGTTGTTGCCAAGATGATGCTGTTCAACGGCACAAATATTACGGCCGCCAAGGGCAGGGCTGCACCGGTAGAAAACGTGGCTGCCGAAGCTATCGCCGCTTGCACCGGACGGGCTTTGGATAGGTCGGTTATGCCAAGTTCGTCCCGTGCATGGGCTTGCAGAACGTCTTTGGCTGTTAACTCTTTGGCGACCTCCATTGACAGCTCGGGTGAAATACCTCGTGCTGCGTATATTCCGGCAAGCTCCTGAAGCTCGCCATCCGGGTCAGTCTCCAGTTCGCCACGCTCGCGCGCGAGGTCGGCATTTTCACTATCGGATTGCGAAGAGACCGAAACATATTCACCCGCCGCCATCGACATGGCCCCGGCAATCAGTCCGGCAACGCCGGCCAGCAAAATCTGGGTTTGCGAGCTGCCCGCGGCGGCAACACCAATGATCAGGCTTGCGGTCGAAACGATCCCGTCATTGGCGCCCATCACTGCGGCGCGCAGCCAGCCAATGCGGGTTACATAATGATTTTCTTTATGCATGGCGGCGGCCATGGCGTGGCGAGGGGAGGTCATTTTTCTGCCCTTTCGATCGCGCCGTTCAGGTTCGTGACCTCGGCAATCGTGTTCGAGATGGTTCCATATTTTCGGATGTTTTTGTGCAATAGCGCGATGCGCTGGTCGCTTTCATCAGTGTCGACGGTGATTTGATAGGTGATTTCCTCGATCCTGGGCGGGATATCCTGCCGCACGCCGTGCAGTTTGATCTGCGCGCCGCGCATGTCGAAATTGATCATCGGGATAATCCGGTTCATCGATTTCAGCATACAGGCCCCAACTGCCGCCAACAGGAGTTCGGCCGGATTGAACGCATCCACCCGCCCAGCCATTTCGGTATCAAGAACCACGCTGGACTGTTTGGTCACTGCAAGTGAGTCTTCTCCGGTCCGGCTTGTAGCGATTACATCATATGTCATCTTGGTCATAGCGCGCTTCCTTCAGGCCCTTATGGCACGAATAAAAATTGCCAAATTCAGGATCATTAAATGCACCGCATCACCCTGATTTCTGCCAGACGCAGACCGCAAGAAATTGTAAGCTGACCAATCGGTCAGCCGAGTAAGTGTCGCAAACATTGTTTTATCCTTGGTCTAGGCCGCTGCGTTTCGTTGCGGTCGGTTGTCCATATTGTCCAGTCTAGTTTTGTCTTGCGTTAAGACCGGCTCATGCGCCACGCTTTCCAACGCGGCCTCGATTGCCCGTTTTTGCCACCCCGCAAGGGAAGGGTTAATCCGGTAGAAAATCCACTGCGCATCGCGTCGCCCTTCAACCAGACCCGCATCACGCAAGGCTGATAAATGCCGCGATATTTTAGGTTGCGACAGCTCCATAGCTTCTACCAATTCACATACGCACACTTCTTTTTCGCTCACCATGAGCGCCAAAGTCCGCAATCTTGTCTCGTCGCTCAGCAGGCGAAATGTTTCAACTTGTTCCATGAAGCATACATATGGAATATCATATATGTTGTCAAGCGCATATGCGGATGAACATATATAGATGGCCCAGTACGCACGAAGTGGGGTAAAAACGGCAAGATTCACTCGGTGAGTTGGTTTGTCTTCTTTATTCGATCGATTGTGGCCACGCCGTTGCTCAACCGGTGTGCATCCAGTTTTGATTTGGAAATATCGATACCGATGCTATCGTTCATCGTCTTCGCTGTCCTTTGCTTGTCGTAGAGGGCTTCACACCGCTCTGTATCCGTTCAGGCCTCTGGCGAAGACGGTGGTCGATCACACTCTAAAATGGTCCCTTTCGACCAAGCCTGGATCGATCCGACCACCGCCACTGCACGCCATAAATGGCGTGGCGTGCAGTGGCTCCATTTTGCCTCAGGAGCCGACAAAAGTCATAAGACAAGCGTTAGGCGTTCGAACCAAAATCCCTTAGACCAGATGAGCGTTTTGCGGCGGTGATGCCTTCTATGGTTTTCTCGACGAACATGAAGTTGTT
>WGBJ01000332.1 GCA_015494385.1 Marinosulfonomonas sp. | reverse complement strand
TGTATCGCAACCCCCGACATGATGCCGATCGTTGGCCGTCTGGGTAAGGTGCTTGGCCCGCGCAACCTGATGCCGAACCCCAAAGTGGGCACGGTTACTATGGATGTGGCGGCTGCTGTTGAAGCTGCCAAAGGCGGTGAAGTGCAGTTCAAAGCGGAAAAAGAAGGCGTTGTTCACGCCGGTGTTGGCAAAGCGTCCTTTGACGAAGCCAAGCTGGTTGAAAACATTCGCGCCTTTGTGGATGCCGTTCAAAAGGCCCGCCCTTCCGGGGTGAAAGGCTCGTACATGAAGAAGATCGTGTTGAGCTCGACCATGGGTCCTGGCGTGTCGGTGAGCATCGACAACGCGACCGGTAACTAAGGTTTACGGCGGGGTGAACCCCGCCCTACGAAATTTGGCAGGCGTTCGCGGCTGCCAGATAACAGGGCCGAAAGGTTCTGTTCTGTCCGAGACGGAGGGCGTGAGCCGGATTTGATCCGGCTTCTGGAAGTCCTTCCCGAGATGGGAAACGAGACAAATTTCACGGGGAGTATTCCTCGGGTGATTTTGGCCTCGGGACCCTGAAATTGGACCCGAAACGCCCCACCAATACGGGGCACAAACTGAGCCGGAAGGGGAAACCCTTCCATAATTGGAGTGAAACTGTGGATAGAGCACAAAAAGAAGCCGTAGTCGCTGAACTCGGCGAAATCTTTGAAAGCTCTGGCGTTGTAGTGGTTGCCCACTACGCGGGTCTTACAGTTGCGGATATGGAAACCTTGCGGGCGCAAATGCGCGAAGCTGGTGGCCATGTGCGTGTTGCCAAAAACCGGCTTGCCAAAATCGCCCTTGACGGAAAGCCCTGCGCAAGCATTGCCGACCTTCTGACGGGCATGACCGTTTTAACCTATTCCGAGGATCCTGTGGCTGCGGCCAAGGTTGCTCAGGACTTCTCCAAGGAGAACGACAAGTTCGAAATCCTTGGCGGGGCTATGGGTGAAAACGTTCTGGACGTCGCCGGTGTTAAGGCCGTCGCTGCCATGCCTTCGCGCGAAGAGCTTATCAGCTCGATCGTGGGTTGCATTGGGGCGCCTGCTTCCAACATCGCCGGTGCCATTGGCGCGCCTGCAAGCAACATCGCCGGTATCCTGTCTACAATCGAAGACAAGGCTGCCTAAGCAACAAAGTAAGACCGGCGTATGGATATCCCATGACGTTGGAACACATCTTAAACGAACGGAAACAGTAAAATGGCTGATCTGAAAAAAATGGCTGAAGAGATTGTGGGTCTGACCCTTCTCGAAGCACAAGAACTGAAAACTATCCTGAAAGACGAGTATGGCATCGAGCCTGCTGCTGGTGGCGCTGTAATGATGGCCGCTGGTGGTGACGCTGGTGGTGCTTCTGCTGAAGAGCAAACAGAATTCGACGTGATTCTGGTTTCTGCTGGCCCGCAGAAAATTGCTGTCATCAAAGAAGTCCGCGCCCTGACCGGCCTGGGCCTGAAAGAAGCAAAAGACCTGGTCGAAGCTGGCGGCAAAGCTGTCAAAGAAGGCGTAGACAAGGCCGAAGCCGAAGAAATCAAAACCAAGCTGGAAGCAGCTGGTGCCGAAGTCGAACTGAAGTAATTCAGGGCAGGGCGCTGTGGCGTTCTGCTGGTATTTAGATCTGGCTGAATCCGGAGAAATCCGGGTTCAGCCGAACCTGTCTTGGAAAGGGCTTTGTCAAAAGCGTTTTCCAAGACTTGGTTCAAGGTACGAGAGCAGGCCAATGGGAGGCTTGCGAGAATAGACCGTGACCCAGTTGCATGTGCGGCGCGTTGCTGTGGCCCAGACAGCCAGCGCACCCGCGAGCAAATTGAAAGGCGACAATACAGATGGCGCAATCTTATCTTGGCCAAAAGCGGCTGCGTAAATATTACGGCAAGATCCGTGAAGTTCTGGAAATGCCGAACCTGATCCAGGTTCAAAAATCCTCTTACGAATTGTTCCTGAAATCCGGCGATCAGCTGACTCCGATGGACGGCGAAGGCATCAATGGTGTTTTCCAGTCGGTTTTCCCGATCAAGGATTTCAACGAAACTGCCATTCTGGAATTCGTAAAATACGATCTGGAAAAGCCAAAGTACGATGTCGAGGAATGTCAGCAGCGCGACATGACCTATTCAGCCCCGCTGAAGGTTACCCTGCGTCTGATCGTATTTGATATTGACGAAGATACTGGCGCGAAATCGGTCAAGGACATCAAAGAACAAGACGTGTTTATGGGTGACATGCCTTTGATGACTCCGAACGGCACATTTGTCGTGAACGGCACCGAACGTGTTATCGTTTCGCAGATGCACCGCTCGCCCGGTGTGTTCTTTGACCACGACAAGGGTAAAACCCATTCGTCGGGCAAACTGCTGTTCACCTGCCGTATCATTCCCTATCGCGGTTCGTGGCTGGATTTCGAATTCGATGCCAAAGACATCGTTTTTGCCCGCATCGACCGTCGCCGCAAGCTGCCTGTCACCACCCTGCTGTATGCGCTGGGTCTGGACCAGGAAGGCATCATGGATGCCTATTACGACACGGTTGAGTACAAGCTGAAGAAGAACAAGGGTTGGGTCACCAAGTTCTTCCCCGAGCGTGTGCGCGGCACGCGTCCTACCTTTGATCTGGTGGACGCCAAAACCGGCAAGGTGATTGCCGAAGCGGGTAAAAAGATTACCCCGCGCGCTGTGAAAAAGCTGATTGACGAAGGCAAAGTTACCGAACTGCTGGTGCCCTTTGACCAGATTGTCGGCAAATTCGTTGCCAAGGACATCATCAACGAAGAAACCGGTGCGATTTACGTCGAAGCCGGCGACGAGCTGACGCAAGAGCTGGACAAAGAGGGTGAAGTCATTGGCGGCACCCTGAAGGAGCTGCTGGATGCCGGTATCACCGAGATTCCGGTTCTGGATATCGACAACATCAATGTTGGCCCCTACATCCGCAACACGCTGGCCGTCGACAAAAACATGGGTCGCGACACCGCGCTGATGGACATCTATCGTGTGATGCGCCCCGGCGAGCCACCCACCGTTGAATCCGCATCGGCCCTGTTCGATACGCTGTTCTTTGATAGCGAGCGTTACGATCTGTCCGCCGTTGGCCGCGTGAAAATGAACATGCGTCTGAATCTGGATGCAGAAGATACCCAGCGCACCCTGCGCCGCGAGGACATCATTGCCTGCATCAAGGCGCTGGTCGAACTGCGCGACGGCAAGGGTCAGGTCGATGATAT
>WGBJ01000331.1 GCA_015494385.1 Marinosulfonomonas sp. | reverse complement strand
GCGTTTGCGTCAGTTAATTGCGACCCGTGTCGAGGGGTATCATCATTACCAACAGGAAATTGCCCAATAACATAACCTTTTGATTGCCATCCGAACGTCTGGCCCGGGAAGGTGTTTACAACGGCCGGGAATATTAGCCAAACGACAGTTGAGAAAGGCACCTTACCTGTTTAACAGTCACTGGGCGACAGGAGTGGGCGGAGTATATTAACCTTGAGTATTGCGGGAAAAGAAATTGGGATTGCCGGAAAGCGGGGCCAAGTGATCATGAAGCTTGGCAGGGTTTCTGCCGCGTTGACTGCTTGTGCTTGCTGGGTTTTGCCTGCCTATGCCCAATCTTCAGGTTACACCTACTCTCTTTACGGCACCCCCGGGCTGATTGACATGCCGACCGCGCAAAGTGCGGAAGACGGTGAACTTGCCCAGACCTTTTCCACCTTTGACGGGCAGGCCCGTGCCACGCTGACGTTCCAGTTAACGCCGCGTTTGTCTGCAAGTTTCCGATATGCGACATTGGACAATTTCAACCTGACAGGTGAACGGACATGGGACCGGAGCTTTGATTTCCGTTACCGTTTGATTGACGAAGGGCGGTATCGCCCCGCCGTTGCCATCGGCTTGCAGGATTTCATGGGAACGGGGCTGTTTTCGGCAGAATACATAGTTGCCACGAAATCCATTGGCGACCGGTTGGCAGTGACCGGCGGTATCGGCTGGGGCAGGTTGGGGTCCTACAACGGGTTCTCAAACCCCTTGGGGCGGCTGAATTCCGGCTTTTACACACGTCCAGGTTTTTCAGGGCTGGGTGGCGAGCCAAACACGAATGCCTGGTTTCGCGGGGACGCTGCCTTTTTTGGGGGTGTTTCATGGGCTGCCAATGACCGGCTGACGCTAAAGCTGGAATATTCGTCGGATGCCTATGTCACCGAAAGCACGCACGGGTTGCCGTCCGAGCGTTTCGTGCATCGGTCCCCGGTGAATTTCGGGTTGAATTACCGGCTGCGCCCCGGTGTTGATATATCGGCATCCTATCTGTACGGATCCGTTTTGTCGGTTGGCGCCAGCTTCAAGTTCAATCCCAAACACCCGCCTGCAAAAGGAAGCCTTGGTCGTGGGCCGGTTCCGGTCAAACCCAGAGTATCACGCCACATATCGCCCGAAGACTGGGGCACCGGTTGGGTTGTTGATGACGCCAAAACAGCCAACATAGAAAACATCCTTGCACAGCTTTTGGCCGCCGAAGGTATGGAACTGGAAGCACTGGAATTAACGGGAAGAACCGCAAGGGTCAGAATCCGGAACCGGAAATACGAGGCCATGCCGCAGGCGATTGGCCGCACAGCCAGATTACTGACACAGGTCATGCCGGCCTCGGTCGAGGTGTTCAAGATTGAACCAATTGTCGATGGCATGGTGCCCAGCATCACCACCATCCGCCGTTCCGATATGGAAACTCTGGAAAATACGTCTGATAGCGCATGGCTCTCTTATGCCCGCGCACAGATTGATCCGTCTTCCGCAGCCAGCGGACCGGTATCCCGCCCCGACCTGTATCCGCGTCTTGCCTGGGGCCTGTCGCCCTACATAGATGTTAGCTTCTTTGACCCGGACCAGCCCTTGCGCGCAGATTTCGGTGCCGAACTGTCGGGTCGGCTGGAAATATCCCGCGGGTTGTCACTGTCAGGGGCGCTTCGACAGCCGATTGCCGGTAATCTGGGGTCGGGTCGGGCGGCAAATTCTGTGTTGCCGCATGTCCGGACGGATGCCAATTTATATGCCCAGGCGGATGGACCGCTGCTCGATCACCTGACGCTTGATTACTACTATCAGCCAGCCAAAAACCTGTACGGTCGGTTTACCGTTGGCTATCTTGAAAAAATGTACGGCGGGGTATCCAGCGAAATTCTCTGGAAGCCCATAGACAGCCGTCTCGCGCTTGGACTTGAGTTGAACTATGCCAAGAAGCGCGATTTCGATCAGTTGTTCGGCTTTCAGGATTACGATGTGTTTACCGGTCATGCGTCGGCCTATTACGCATTCGGAAACGGGTTCCACGGGCAACTTGATGTGGGCCGCTATCTGGCCGGAGACTGGGGCACAACAATTTCTTTGGATCGTGAATTCAAAAATGGCTGGAAAGTCGGGGCTTTTGCGACGTTTACCAATGTATCCTATGCCGATTTCGGCGAAGGGTCGTTTGATAAGGGTATTAAACTGACAATCCCAATCAGCTGGGTCACGGGTCAACCGACCAGACGAAAAGCCGAGACCACCATCCGCCCTCTTACACGGGATGGCGGAGCAAGGTTGAATGTGAATGGACGGTTGTATGA
>WGBJ01000330.1 GCA_015494385.1 Marinosulfonomonas sp. | reverse complement strand
CTTCCGCTGGTTGCGGCGTCACCTTCCACCGGGCCGTCAAACGGGGTTTCGCCGCCACAATCGCCGAACAGCCCGTAATGGGTGTCCCAATTGCCGATAAATTCGAAATGCGGGGCAAAGCGGGATTCATTCAGCATCCGGTAGGTGTTACCGCAGACCGGAAACACCTTGCCCGCCTCGATTTCGTGGTGCTTGTCCAAAGTAAAGGTATTCGGACATTCCGCAATCGTGCCCTTGTAAATCACCGCCTGCCCGTAGTCCTCGCAGGCAGGCTCCAACCCGTCGATTTTGAACAACCGGTAGGTGGCCGAGGTAAAGCCGATGTTGCCCACCTTGACCTCGATTTCGGGGTTTTCGATGGTCAGCACGCGGTCCTCGACCAGACGCGGATCGTTGAAACCAACCCGTTTGGCGATATTTTCAAAGTCGTTCCAGTAAAGCGCACCGGACAGACATTCGCCATACAGCACCTTGTCCCCGATCAGTTTTTTCGGCATCCGGCGATCCGCATAGACATCGGAAAAATACATCTCGCCGCCCGGTTTCAGCAGGTTGTAAGCACCGCGCAAAACGGCCTCTTTGTCCATCGCAAGGTTCAGCACGCAGTTCGAGACGATGATGTCAAAGCTGCCCGCCTCCAGCGGCAGTTCGTCCAGCTTTTCAATATATCCCTTGTGGAATTCGGTGTTGGGTCTGGCATAGCCGAAGGCCTGCGCGTGATAATCCTGATGCGCGCGGGCCACGTCCAGTTGCGCGTCGGTCATATCCACGCCAACCACATGGCCGCTTTCCCCGACCAACCCCGCCAGCGCATAAACATCGCGCCCCGACCCCGAGCCAAGATCGAGTATCCGCGCGCCTTTCAGCGCATCTGGCGCAATCAGCCCGCAACCGTAGTATTTCGCCAGAACCTCGTCATGGATTTTGGCCAGAACATCCTTCAGATGCGTCGGCACATCCCCCGCCGTACAACAGGCGTTGGTTTGCAAATCAGCACTGCTTTGCAGGGTTTCACCGTAATATTCCTTGACGGATTCGTGGGACATGGGCTGCTGCTCCTTTGATCGTAATTCAAAAAACAGCTAACCAGAGGATATGGCGGGCGCAACCATGCTGTGCCCTTCTCACGCAAACTTGTGTTAAACCGCTTCGCGCCAGAACCCGCGGGTCAGCAGCACGAACACGGTCAGCATTTCCAGCCGCCCGACATACATGCCGAAAAACAGCACCCATTTGGCCGCGTCCGGCAGACTGGCAAAATTTCCGGCAGGCCCGATGATATTGCCCACGCCGGGACCAACATTGGCAACCGATGTCAACGCACCACTGATCGCCGTGGAAAAATCCAGCCCGATCATATCCAGCGCTGCGGCCAGAACGGCCACGGTAAAGATATAAAACACAAAGAATGACATCACCCCGTCCAGCACATTGTCGGACACGGTTTTGCCCTCGTATTTCAGCCGCATGATCACATGTGGATAGCGGACTTTGTAAATCTGGATTTTCAGGCTGCGCACCAGAATGATCCAGCGCATCATCTTGGCCCCGCCCGAGGTCGAGCCAGTGCAGCCGCCCATAGCCGTCAGCAGGAAAAAGGCCACCGCCGCCGTCCCGCCCCAGAGCGTATAATCCGTGGTGGCATAACCTGTCGTTGTCACCGCCGATACCACGTTGAACGCCACCAGTCGCAAGGCATCCAGTATATCGAACCCCCTGAAGGCCGAAAGCCAGATCGTCAGCAACAGAACCGCCACGCCGACCACCGCCAGATAGGCCCGCACCTGTTCGCTGCCGAATTCGCGCTTGCGGGCGGCGTGGATATACCAGGCAAAGGGGATACCGGCACAGGCCATGAAAAAGGTCGCCGACCATTGCAGAAACGGGCTGTCGAAATGGCCGAAGGATGCGTCATAATTGGAAAACCCGCCCGAGGACAGCGTGGTCAACCCGTGCACGATGGCATCGAAAATACCCATCCCGCCGATGGAATAGACAATCATGCAAGCCGCGGTCAGCAACAGATAGGCCCAGAATGTTGCGGCGGCAAACAGGGCCGAGCTTTTCAACTCCTTTTCCCCCTGATCCGAGCTTTCGGTGCGAAACAGCTGCATCCCGCCAACCTTCAGCATCGGCAACAGCGCCATGCCGGTGACGATAAACCCGACTCCGCCCATCCACTGCAATATGCCGCGCCAAAGCAGAATGTCGTGGGGGGTGGTGTCCAGCCCGCTCATCACGGTGGATCCGGTTGTCGTAACCGCCGACATGGATTCAAAAAAAGCATCGGTAAACGACATATGCCACAGATAGAGCGGGAACATGCCAAAGGTCGAAGCGGTCAGCCACACCGTTGCCGTCAGCAAAAAGGTTTCCCGCGTCCGCAATTCCGGAAAATCACAATGCGATGCCAGCGCCAGAAGTGCGCCGAAAGTAACCGTCAAAGCGGATGCCAGCAAAAACACGCCTGATTCATTGCCAAAGGCAACCGCCTCGGACGCCATCAACACGCCGCCAAATATCAGGATCAACCCGTTGATGAAAACGATCAAACGCAAAAGCCTTGGCCTTGGGTAATTCCGAGAACCTTCATATTGCGCCCGAACGGCCGCAGGTCAACTGTGCTATAATGTCGTATTCACCGCGCCGCCATCCAGCAGAATGTTCTGGCCAACGATAAATCCTGCCTTGTCCGAACACAAAAACGCACAAGCCGCGCCGAATTCTTCCGGCGTGCCATAGCGCCCGACCGGAATGGTCGCCATACGCTGCGCCTGTGCCTGCTCCATGGTGATCCCTTGCGCCTTGCACACGCCCTGATCCAGCGAGGTCGCGCGATCAGTGGCATGGATGCCGGGTAGCAGGTTGTTGATGGTGACACCCGATCCGGCCACCTGTCGCGAGGTGCCGGCGACATAGCCTGTCAGGCCGGTGCGGGCGGAATTGGACAGGCCCAGAACCGCGATCGGCGCCTTGACCGATTGCGAGGTGATGTTCACCACCCTGCCCCAGCCCTTTTGCATCATCGCCGGTAACAGCGCTTTCATCAGGGCAATCGGTGTCAGCATATTGGCGTCCAGCGCCTTGATGAAATCCTCGCGTTCCCAATCGGTCCACATGCCCGGCGGCGGGCCACCTGCATTGGTCACCAGAATATCCACATCCCCGGCCGCAGCCAGCACCTTGGCGCGGCCTTCCTCGCTGGTGATGTCGGCAGCAATGGCTTCGACCTCGACCCCGTATTTATCGCTGATTTCCTTGGCGGCGGCCTGCAACGGCCCTTCGGTGCGGGCATTCATCACCAGATGCACCCCCTCGGCGGCCAGTGCCTCGGCACACCCTCGGCCCAGCCCCTTTGACGATGCGCACACCAGCGCCCGTTTGCCTGCAATACCCGTTTCCATATTAAGTTCCCCCGTTTCCAGCGACCCGACCTGTTTGCACCACACCTGATCCGGCGATTCGCAATGGCCCTGTTGATATGATTTAACCCGTTTCATGCGAGTAGCAACAAGGGGCAAACTGCCTCTGATCGCAAAACAAAGGCGAAACCGGCAAACTCGTTGACGTTACTGGAACCTGTTACTACTGTGATCGCGGGTGGGGACTCCGACAAATATTATTCAAACCATTCTGGGCGGATCCAGTGATCGCCGGATGGGTCGGGGCAGATATAAACGGGTAGCGTGTGACATTGGTAACGAATTTGCGAAAAACCGGGGCAAACAAATCTGTCAGAACATTGCCCGTCTATTCCGCAACAGAGTTTTGCGTCATCGACGGCGTTAACCTTGGCGATCCTGTCGGAGATGCCGAAGAGCTGGTTCTGGATGACATCTATGCGCTGGCCGAAGACGCCCGTCAGGCAGCTTTGATGATCGACCGGCATAACCCTGATCGCCTGATCATTGCCGATGGATCGCCAACGGGAACCGGCGGAAACAGGCTATTCCCCGATTGCGCCATAACCCTGATGGGGCCGGACCTGACGCCGTTTGACATGGTTGTTCTGGTCGAAGTCGAACAGGACAGCGGATTGATCGCCAATATCTATCTGATGCCGCTTGCCCCGCTGCACTGCAAAACCGAATATCGTCTGGTCAAAATAGACCGCGAGAATGCCCGTGCCAGAATGGCCGAAGCCGCCTGCGCCAGCTTTGCCCGTGGCACCTGCATTACCATGGCCAGTGGCGAACAGCGCCCGATCGAGGAATTGCACATCGGCGACAGGGTGCTGACCCGTGACAACGGCGCCCAAACCGTTCGCTGGATAGGGCAAACCACCATGCGGGCCATTGGTGAATTCGCGCCTGTGGTGATCACCAAAGGAACCCTGAACAACGAAAACGATCTGGCCGTCAGCCCGAACCACCGCCTGTTTATATACCAGCGGATTGACCAACTGGGCACCGGCCGAAGCGAGGTTCTGGTCAAGGCCAAGCATCTGGTCAACGGAAAAAATATCTTCCGGCAAACCGGCGGGTTTGTCGATTACTTCCAACTGCTATTTGATGAACACCAGATTATCTTTGCCGAAGGCATCGCCGTCGAAAGCCTGGTTCTGGACGACAGCACCACCCCTGCCCTGCCCAAGGATCTGGCGGAAAGGATCGGTCACACATTGCACCACCACAACAATCTGCCGCACGAAGAATTCGAGGTTGAGCCGGACGACATTTCCGGCGGGGATATCGCCGAACGGCTGCACCGTGCATCGAAAATCTGATTTGAGTGCTGTTCCGGTTTGACTTGCCTCCATTCCGCGCTACTGTCGTGCAACTCACAACCACACTGGGCTGCCTGACTGATGTTTGACGAAACCACCGACACCACCACCCCACTTGTTTCCATTGAAAACCTTCGGGTCGAATTTTCCACCAAGGACGGCCCTGTTGTAGGGGTCGAGGATATCACCTTCAGCATCAACCCCGGTGAAACGGTATGTGTGGTGGGTGAATCCGGCTCGGGGAAATCTGTTTCCTCGCTCTCGCTGATGCGGCTGGTGGAATTCGGCGGTGGCAAAATCACCAACGGCCGGATCATGTTTGACCGGCGCGATCACGGCGATGGCAAAGGCGCGATTGATCTGGCCCATGCCGACAATGATCTGATGCGCACCATTCGCGGCAATGAAATCGGCATGATCTTTCAGGAACCGATGACATCGCTAAACCCCGTGTTCACCATTGAGCGCCAGTTGACCGAGGGCCTTCGCGTTCACAAAGGCATGTCGAAAAAAGAGGCCGCCGAACACGCACTGGAGCTGATGCGCCGCGTGCGTATCCCCGAACCCGAACGCCGCCTGAAACAATACCCGCACGAATTGTCCGGCGGGATGCGCCAACGTGTGGTGATCGCCATGGCGCTGGCCTGCGAGCCACGCGTGCTGATTGCGGATGAGCCCACAACCGCGCTGGATGTGACCATTCAGGCCGAAATTCTGGCGCTGATCGACCGG
>WGBJ01000329.1 GCA_015494385.1 Marinosulfonomonas sp. | reverse complement strand
GTGCTGCGGCAAGGGCTGCAACGGCTGCATGATGTTCTGGCAGGACGACCAATACGCCCGCGCCCGCGAAGTGCTGATGAAACGCAAACAGGGCGAACAACTGACCCGCGCCGAGGCGGCAGAGTTTGTGTTGCCGGTGGAATAGGGCCAAACTCCCCAATTGACCCCCCCCGTCACATTGCCTATTTGGAACCAACCCAAGCGAAACCCGATCCGAGGCCATGATGACCGATAAACCCGCCAAGCCACGCAGCTTTCAGGAAATCATCCTGCGCTTGCAGTCCTATTGGGCCTCCAAGGGCTGTGCCATGCTACAGCCCTACGACATGGAAGTGGGGGCTGGCACATTCCACCCTGCCACCACCCTGCGCAGCCTTGGAACCAAGCCCTGGGCCGCCGCCTATGTGCAACCCTCGCGCCGCCCCACCGACGGGCGTTACGGTGAAAACCCCAACCGGTTGCAGCATTATTACCAGTATCAGGTGCTGATCAAACCCTCGCCGCCCGACCTTCAGGCGCTCTATCTGGGCAGCCTTGAGGCCATCGGCATCGACATGGACCTGCACGACATCCGCTTTGTCGAGGATGACTGGGAATCCCCCACTCTGGGTGCCTGGGGTCTGGGCTGGGAGGTCTGGTGCGACGGCATGGAAGTATCGCAATTCACCTATTTCCAGCAGGTCGGCGGGCAGGATTGCCATCCGGTCTCGGGCGAGCTGACCTACGGGCTGGAACGTCTGGCGATGTATGTTCTGGGCATCGATCATGTGATGGACATGCCCTATAACGACCCCGACGCGCCGATCCCGCTGACCTATGGTGATGTGTTCAAACAGACCGAGCAGGAATATTCCCGCTGGAATTTCGATGTGGCCAACACCGACGTGTTGCTGAAACAGTTTGAAGAGGCCGAGGCCGCCTGTGCCGACATTCTGGACCGCCCTTATGAAGACCCCAAAACCGGCAAACGCATTGTAATGGTCCATCCCGCCTATGATCAGGCGATCAAGGCCAGCCACCTGTTCAACCTGCTTGACGCCCGCGGGGTGATTTCGGTGACCGAACGTCAGGCCTATATCGGCCGTGTGCGGGCGCTTACCAAAAAATGCGCCGATGCTTTTGTTGAAACCGAAGCAGGCGGGTGGGCACAATGACCGGACGTTTGGTAGGACTTGGTATCATGTTTATCGCTTTAACCGCTGGTGCGGTGCTTTATTACCTTCAGGTTTACGCCTTTTATGACGAGGTCGCGGCCAAGGATGTGACGGTCAAACTGACCTCGGTTATGACGAACGAGCCGGAAGAAATCATCGCCGATAATTTTGAGGGCATCGACAGCCAATCCTCGCCGATCCGGTTTCGCGGCTGTTTCACCACGCCGATGTCGCAATCCATGCTGACCGAAACCTATGTCGCCTATGAACACGCCGAACCGCTGATCGGCCCCGGCTGGTTCACCTGTTATAATGCCAAAACCATTGGCGCAGATCTGGAAGCGGGCATTGCCCTGCCGTTTCTGGGACAGAAAAACATCTCGGACGGTGTTGACCGTGTGGTCGCCATCTACCCCGACGGGCGCGCCTTTATCTGGCACCAACTTAATGAAAAATTTGCGGAATAATCCATGCCCGACCTGTTGATCGAACTGTTTAGCGAAGAAATCCCTGCCCGTATGCAAGCGCGCGCGGCGGCGGATCTGAAACGTCTGGTCACGGACGGGCTGGTGGATGCGGGGCTGACCTATGCGTCTGCCGGTGCCTTTTCCACCCCGCGCCGTCTGGCCCTGTCGGTAGAAGGTGTGCTGTCCGAAAGCCCCACCCTCCGCGAAGAACGCAAAGGCCCGCGCGTAGATGCGCCGGACAAAGCGATCGAAGGCTTCCTGCGCGGTGCCGGTGTGTCGCGCGACGATCTGGAAGTGCGCGATGATAAAAAGGGGCAGGTCTACTTTGCCATCATCGAAAAGCCGGGCCGCCCTGCCGCTGACATTATCGCCGAAGTGCTGGAAACCACCATCCGCAATTTCCCCTGGCCCAAATCCATGCGCTGGGGTGCCGGCACTTTGCGCTGGGTGCGCCCGCTACACTCGATCCTGTGCATCCTAAGCGACGAGGCCGGTGCGAGCATTGTGCCGCTGGACATCGACGGGATCACCGCAGGCGACAGCACCGAAGGCCACCGTTTCATGGCCCCTGCCCGTTTCAGCGTGTCGTCCTTTGACGATTATTCCACCAAACTGGCCAAGGCGCATGTGGTTTTGAACGCACAGGAACGCGCCGACCACATCTGGAACGACGCCACCAATCAGGCCTTTGCCCAGGGGCTGGACGTGGTCGAAGACAAAGGGCTGTTGTCCGAAGTCGCAGGGCTGGTCGAATGGCCAGTGGTGCTGATGGGCGACATTGCCGAGGATTTCATGGGCCTGCCGCCCGAAGTGCTGCAAACCTCGATGCGCGAACACCAGAAATTTTTCAGCGTGCGCAACCCGAAAACCGACCGGATTGAAAAATTCGTCACCGTGGCCAACCGCGAAACATCCGATCACGGCAAAACCATCCTTGCGGGCAACCAGAAGGTGCTGTTTGCACGGCTGTCGGACGCCAAATTCTTTTGGGAAAACGACCTGCGCACGCCGCTGGCCGATATGGTCGCGAAACTGGACAACGTCACCTTCCACAACAAACTGGGCACACAGGCCGAACGGGTTCAGCGCATCGCCGCCTTGGCCGCAGAAATCGCACCGATGGTCGGGGCCGACCCCGCATTGGCCAAACAGGCCGCCGAAGTTTGCAAGGCCGATCTGTCCAGCGAAATGGTCTATGAATTCCCCGAATTGCAGGGGCTGGTGGGCCGCTATTACGCACAGGCCGCTGGCCTGCCACAAGAGGTGGCAAACGCCTGCGAGGCACACTACTCGCCGCTTGGCCCCTCGGACGATGTGCCGACCGAATCCGTTTCGGTCGCCGTGGCGCTGGCCGACAAGATCGACACGCTAACCGGATTCTGGGCCATTGATGAAAAGCCCACAGGCTCCAAAGACCCCTTCGCCCTGCGCCGCGCCGCACTGGGGGTGATCCGGTTGGTGTTGGAGAACAACGTTCGCATAAGCATTGACCGTTTCATCGACACCCAGCTTTTGCGCCACGAAATCGCAGCAAGCAACAATGACATATCCATGTCTCTGTTGCAGGAAATGCTAAGCGAAATTGCCGAACATGGCGTGTTTGGTGCTGCGGTCCATGCCGTTCTGGACCGGTTTGAGGGCGATACGCCCGAGGATGTGACGAAAATAAAGGAACAGATGCCGGACGTATCGGCCGACCTGCTGTCCTTCTTCCACGACCGCCTGAAGGTTTACCTCAAAGACAAAGGCGTCACCCATGACGTGATCGACGCCTGCCTTGCCATGCCCAACAACGACGACCTGACGCTGCTGGTCAAACGGGCCGAGGCGCTGCAAGCCTTCCTGAAAACCGACGATGGCGAAAACCTGTTGCAGGGCTATAAACGCGCCTCCAACATCCTGTCGGCCGAGGAAAAGAAAGACGGTGTTGAATATTCCTATGGCGCCGACATCAAATTCGCCGAGACCGACGAGGAACGCGCACTGTTCAAAGCCTTGGACGCCGCCGAAGCCGCCATCACGCCCGCGCTAAAGCAAGAGGATTTCGCCACCGCCATGTCCGAAATGGCCAAGCTGCGCGCACCGATTGATGCGTTTTTCGAGGCCGTTCAAGTCAACACCGACAACGCAACCGTGCGGCGCAACCGGCTGAACCTGCTAAGCCAGATTCGCAAAATCTGCACCTCGGTCGCCGACCTGTCCAAAGTCGAGGGCTAACCCCTTCATCTTTGTTCCCCAAATATCCGCGCCGCAGGCATAGAATCTCTTTTGTCTCGACTTCCACAAACGCTATGCTACCCATAGCGCAAGGAAAGGCGGCAC
>WGBJ01000328.1 GCA_015494385.1 Marinosulfonomonas sp. | reverse complement strand
TTGGGCAGGGCAACCCGCAATCCCAATGTCAGCACTCCGGCCACCAGAATGGCCACCAGCATCACCGTGACATACAGGCCCGACGATTGCAGTGACAGGTCGGAATGCCCGATTGAGCGGATGATCAGCGCGGGCAGCAAGACACGAAAGCTCAGCTTTTCCAGCCCGGTCCAGTCGGCGGCACTGAACATGCCGGTCTTTGCGATTAACTGCCCAAGGGCCACCAGCAGAACCAGCGGCAGGATTACCAGAAAAACGTCGCTCATCTCAGGTCTTGCGATCAGAAGGGTGGTTCACCCCGTCATCCCACGGCACATTGCCCAGATCACGCGGGTTCACCCCTTCGATTGCAGCGGCATTTACGCCGTATTCATTCGGGTTCGAGCGGCGCTGGTGATGGGTGTAGTTGCCGCAGACAGAACAGAAGTAGTGTTTGGCCGTATGTGTGCCCCATGTGTACAAGGTCAGCTTATCCTCGCCTTTCACTATTTCAACATCCCCGACCATTGCGGTGACTGCTATCGCGCCTCTTCTTCTACAAAACGAACAATCGCAGCGCCGCGCGGTGTTCAGGCCATCTGCCAGTTTCACCCGCAGTTCAACCGCACCGCAATGGCATGTCAGCTTGTGTTTTGTCATCTGCGCCTCGTGATTTTCGGGATGCGGGATGGGCTTAGTTTATACTTGGCTTCGGGGTGGGGCGGATGGCCGTGAGTTCTGTCCCAAAACACCTTGCCGCCCAGCCGTTGCCAGACAGGCAGGGCCAATATAATCCCCGCGATAAAGCCACCAGCGTGTTCCCAATAGGCCACGCCGCCAATGCTGGAATCCGCTATTGCACCATTGATCACCTGCAAGCCGAACCATAGCCCCAACATCACCCAAGCGGGGATCGGAAAGATGCGAAAGAACACTACAAAGATAAACAGGATGTCGATCTTTGCCTTGGGAAACAGCAACAGATAGCCACCCATGACACCGGCAATCGCACCGGATGCGCCCACAACCCGCACTGACGAATGCGGGTCGGTCAGAATCTGGGTAAATCCGGCCGCCAGCCCGACCGCGAAATAGAACAGCAAATAGCCGATATGGCCCAGCTGTTCCTCCATATTGTCGCCGAATATCCACAGGAACAGCATGTTGCCTGCCAGATGCATGAACCCTCCATGCAGGAACATCGAACTGACCAGCGTATAGTAATGATCGCCACTGCTGACCTTTTCGGGCACCATCGCCCAGTTGCTGAAAAGCTGATTGATGAACCGCGGGTTTTCCAGATTGCCCCAATAGGACAGGAACACCAGAATATTCACCGCCATCAGCGCATAGGTGACATAGGGCGTTTTCAGGGACGGGTTATGGTCGCGAATAGGAAACATGCGGCAAAGGTTGCCGATGCGGGGCAGGGGGTCAAGGGCGGTTCTGACAAAGATTTGATTGGCGTTGTTGGCGGGCGCTGGTCCAGACTTGCCCTTAACGATGGTTTTGCCCTGTGAGAGGTCGTGTGATGAACAAATATTTGACCGGTTTGCTGGCCGCTTTGGCCATTTCGGGGGCGGTTCAGGCCCATTCGGAAACATTGAAATTCGATAATTCGTGGGCGGAGCAGGGGTTCTTGCGCCTCTGGACCAATGATTATGGCTTGAAGGGACGTCAATTGCAGGTGTCCTCGGATGGTACGGTTTCAATGTTGTACCGGTCGGTGCCAAAATCGGCCTGGGGCTCGAAAATGGCATCCTGGGGCTGGTCGGTGGCAAAATCGGTTGTCGCCACGGACCTGACCCGCAAGGGCGGGGATGACCGCAATCTGGCGATCTATTTCGTATTTATGGATGCGAAAGATGCCGACAGGCTGTCGGGTGCGTCCATCCGGAAGGTGCTGAAAAATGCCAGCACCAAGGCGCTGGTTTATGTCTGGGGCGGGGATTATCCGCGCGGCAAAATCCTGTACAGCCCCTATGGCCCGAACAAGCTGAAAACCGTGGCCAGCCGCAGGGCGGGCAAGGGCGCGTTTAACGAAAATGTTGATCTGGCCACCGATTACCAGCGTGCATTCGGGGCCACCCCCGGTGTGTTGGTCGGGGTTGGCGTGTCTGCCGATAGTGATGATACCGACGGGATGATCAGCGCCACCATCAAGGATCTGAAGGTATTCTGATCACTCCATTTCCGCCAGCAGGGCCGCGTTGCCGCCGGATGCGGTGGTGTCAACACAGGTGTGGCGTTCGATTGTGACGTGGGCCTTGTCGGGCACGGTGGTGATCAGCGGCAGGATCGGCCCGTCACGCCGCGCCAACGCGCAATCATAGGCGCGGGCCTTGTCCACATCCCCCCACCAGAGCGCACCGGAAAACCCGCGCAGGGTTTCCAGCGATTGCGGGTCCAGTCCGTAGGCCAGAACCGCTACGCCGCCCAGTTTGCGCACCGCTTCGGCCTGTTGTTCCGCGGCTTGTCGCGTTGGGCCAAGACACAACAGCGGCGGGCGGGTGTGATAGGTCAGCCGGTTGGATTCCCCCGTTGGCCCGGGCAGGTCAACCGCTGCGATTTCGCCGCTGTCCAATTCCACCCCGTCGATCAACGCCTGCACCTCTGCCACGTCCATCTGCTCGTCTGCATCCTCAACCTCGGGCGTTTCATGCCGCAGGAACCGCAACAGGTATTCCGCCCCGCCTGCCTTTGGCCCTGTGCCGGATAACCCTTCTCCCCCAAAGGGTTGCGAGCCAACCACCGCGCCGATCTGGTTGCGGTTCACATAGATATTGCCCGCCTGCAACCGCTCAACCACATGCTGCACCCTGTCGTCAATCCGCGTGTGCAAGCCAAAGGTCAGCCCGTAGCCACTGGCGTTAATATCCCTGATCACCCGATCCAGATCATTGGCCTTGAATGTCGCGATATGCAGCACCGGCCCGAACACTTCGCGCTCCATTTCACCAATTCCGTCCACCCGCAGCAGGGTCGGCGGCACGAAATGTCCCGCGTTCGGGCGCGCCAGTTGTTTGATCACGCGCCCTTCGGATTTGGCCGCCGCGATATAGGCGTCAATGCCTGCCTGCGCTTCGTCATCAATCACCGGTCCCACATCGCAGGATAAATCCCAAGGGCCGCCGATGGACAATTCATCCATCGCCCCCGTCAGCATTTCGGTGAATGCTTTGGCGATGTCCTCTTGCACATACAAACACCGCAGGGCCGAACAGCGTTGTCCCGCCGACTGAAACGCGCTTTGCACCACGTCGCGCACCGCCTGTTCGGGCAGGGCGGTGGAATCAACGATCATCGCATTCAGCCCGCCGGTTTCCGCGATTAGCGGCGCGCCGGGGGTCAGGTTTTCGGCCATTGCGCGGCGGATCAATTGGGCTGTGTCGGTGGAGCCGGTGAAACAGACACCGCCAACGCGCGCATCCGAGGTTAGTGCCGCGCCGATGCGTCCATCCCCGGGCAACAATTGCAGTGCGTGGGCCGGAACGCCCGCCTTGTGCAACAGCGACACCGCGAAATGGGCGATCAGCGGGGTTTGCTCGGCCGGTTTGGCCAAGGTGGCGTTGCCGGTGGCCAAGGAGGCCGCGATCTGGCCGGTGAAAATGGCCAGCGGAAAGTTCCACGGTGAAATGCAGGTGAATGTGCCAACGGGGGGTGCGTCATGGTTTTGCGCCTGTGCTGCGTAATAGCGCAGGAAATCCACCGCCTCGCGCAATTCACCAACCGCATCTGGCAGGGTTTTTCCGGCCTCGCGGGCCAGCAGGGCAAAGAGCGGGCCGAAGTGTTCCTGATAGAGATCGGCGGCGCGGTTCAGAACCTTGGCTCGTTCCGCCACCGGTGCATCCCATATGTGCGCGGATGCCAGCGCCTTGTCCACATCCCCGACCGTGGCCCATGTCACATGCCCGACGATATCGTCGGCATCGGTAGGGTTTTGCACCGGTTCGGACGGTCCATCCGCAGCTTTGCCCACTATCAGAGGGGCGGCCGTGAAATTCGTTTCCCGATACGCCTCGCGCGCATTGTCTATTGCGTCCAAAGTCGGCCCGTCCGCCAGATCCCAACCCCTGGAATTTTGCCGCTCGGGCAGGAACAATTCTGGCCCGCGTTTGATCCGTGCAGGCGACAGATCGGCGTCAAAAGGATCAGCCGCGACCACCTCGGGGGGCACGTCCTCGTCTACGATCTGATTGACAAAGGACGAATTCGCGCCGTTCTCAAGCAACCGGCGCACCAGATAGGCCAGCAGATCACGATGTGCGCCCACGGGGGCGTAAATCCGGCAACGTGTGTGCTCGGAGTCCAGCACGATGTCATGCAGGCGTTCGCCCATCCCGTGTAGGCGCTGGAACTCGTAACTATCGGAATTGTCGGCCATTTCCAGTATGGCAGCGACAGTATGTGCGTTATGGGTGGCGAACTGCGGATAAATCCGGTCCACCATCCCCAGCAGTTTGCGCGCATTTGCGATATAGGAAATATCGGTCGCCGCCTTGCGGGTGAACACGGGGAATCCTTGCGCCCCGATCACCTGCGCGTGCTTGATTTCGCTGTCCCAATAGGCACCCTTGACCAGCCGCACCATGATGCGCCGGTCCAGCCGTTCGGATAGCACATAAAGCCAGTCAATCACCCCGCTGGCCCGTGGCCCGAAGGCCTGCACAACCACGCCAAAACCGTCCCATCCGGCCAGTGACGGATCGGACAGAACTGCCTCGATCACATCCAGTGAC
>WGBJ01000327.1 GCA_015494385.1 Marinosulfonomonas sp. | reverse complement strand
GTGGTTGAACCGGACGTGCCAGAAGTGGCGCAACCTGCGGAAACACCTGTAAGCGAAGATCCAGCCCCTGCGCCGGAAATGTCCGAAGCCATGAGTGAAGATCCGGCCCCGCAGGATACGCCGCA
The DNA here is from genome assembly GCA_015494385.1 of Marinosulfonomonas sp. Classification (GTDB taxonomy): domain Bacteria; phylum Pseudomonadota; class Alphaproteobacteria; order Rhodobacterales; family Rhodobacteraceae; genus Profundibacter. Next base: position 3,755 of record WGBJ01000327.1, on the reverse strand, counting down.
AGAGGATCCTGCGCCCGAGGTTGCCGAGGCGCCAGCGAATGAACCCGCTGCGCCCAAGGTGGAACCCGCCACGCCAAAGGTATCCACATTGCCGCAAATCACCGCCCCCGAGGTTTCGGCCGAAGCCGAAACAGACGCCCAAACCGAATCCCCCGAGGCCGATACAGCCCCCGCTGATGAAACCGCGTCGGCAAAGACCAGCCGTTTGCCAACCATTGGTGGCCCGTCCGGAACAGACTCAGAAGCCGGCGATCAGGATACGGCGGGCCCAACAGACCAGGGCGCATTGGATGCTTATGCGATGCCCTTTGAAAACCCGGACGCCAAGCCGATGCTGTCGGTGGTTCTGATTGACGACCCCGACTCGCCTTTGTCAGCCGAAGCGCTGGTAAACCTGCCGTTCCCGCTGAGTTTTGCCATTGATGCGACGCGCGAAGACGCCAGTGAAGTGGCTGCGCGGTATCGGGCGGCGGGGTTTGAAGTTATGCTGTTGACCAACCTGCCAAAGGGGGCCAGCGCCAGCGATGTCGAGGTCTCTTTTGAAGCCTATATAAATGCGGTGCCCGAAGCTGTGGCCGTGCTGGACCGTGATGCAACGGCCGTCGAGGCGCAACAGATCGCCGGTATCCTGTCGGATCGCGGGTTCGGATTGGTGACCCCCAGCAAGGGGTTGAACTCGGCCCAGAAGGCGGCGCAACGCGAAGGTGTGCCGGCGGCGCTGATTTATCGGGAACTGGACGCTGGAAACGAACAAGTGCCCGCGATCCGTCAGTATCTGGACCGCGCGGCGTTTCGCGCAACCCAGGAGGGCAGTGTGATCATACTGGGGTCCACACGCCCCGAAACCATCAAGGCGCTGGTGCTGTGGGCGCTTGAGGGGCGCGCCGCCAGTGTGGCGATTGCGCCGGTATCGGCGGTGTTGAAGGGGGGGTAGGTGTATATCCCCGCATTTGGTTCCCACCCGATTTAGGTAGCTTTCCTTTGTGTTTGGGAGAGCCGCCTCGGCGTGAATTTTGCCCTCAACGGCAATCTCAAGAACTTCTTGGTAAAAACCCGCAAGACCGGCTAGCGTTGAGATGCGCAACAGAAGGTGGGGTTTCCGATGGAAGGATTGCAGTTCGTTGACGGCATAATACTGATGTGGTTTTTCCTGACAGCCCTGTCGGTCCTGTTTGTCATTATCGATATTTGGAAGACCCCCGAAGAAACCGTGCTGAAATGGGGGTTTATCCTGCTAACGGCCTATATCGGTCCGTTTGGAGTGTTCTTGTATGTGTTCGGTTGCCGCGAACCATTGCCGGGATTGCATGAAAAATACATCGCGACCCGTTGGCGTCAGGTGCTTGGGTCCACCATGCATTGCGTTGCGGGGGATGGCATAGGCATTCTGGCCGGTGCCATTATCGGGGCCATTGTCCATATGAGCAGGTCATCGGAAATGCTGTTGGAATATATGCTTGGGTTTGGATTTGGCTGGGCTATATTTCAGGCCCTTGCGATGAAAGCCATGCTTGGCTCTTACAAACAGGCACTGGCCAAAACCTTTTATGCCGAACTGGTTTCGATGAACTGGCTGATGGCGGGCATGATGCCGACAATGATGATTTTGATGCGCAGCATCGAAGGTGCGGATGACCCCGTGTCGCACCGGTTCTGGTTTGTCATGTCCATGTCGCTGCTGGTCGGGTTTATTGCTGCCTATCCGATTAACTGGTGGCTGGTTTCGCGCGGCTTGAAACATGGCATGATGACTGTGCGGTCACATGAAAGCATGATCGGGATGGGGGATGGTGAGCCAAAGACTGTGGCGCAAGCGCCTACGCCCGACCACGCGCAGCATTCAGAGAATTCCGTTTCGAAAAAGCCGAAGGCCGCAAGCGCCACACCTTCAACGACACGAATGCTGGTGGTTGCCGCATTGTCATTTGTGGCCCTTGCCGCAGGTATCATTTTCGGGGTGATCGTATAGGTTTGCCCTAATTGCGCCCGCGCACAAACAGCCCTGCATCCTCGGCGGCCTTGCGGATCGCTTTGGATTTGTTGACCGATTCCTGATACTCGGCCTCGGGGTCGCTGTCGTAGACCACGCCGCCACCGGCCTGAATATACAGGGTCTCGTCCTTGACCACCGCGGTGCGCAGGGCGATGCACATGTCCATGTCGCCATTGGCCGCGAAATAGCCAACACCACCGCCATAGATGCCGCGTTTTTCCGGCTCCAGCTCGTCGATGATCTCCATCGCGCGCACCTTGGGGGCACCGGACACTGTGCCCGCTGGCATACCGGCAAAGAACGCCGACAGGGCGTCCTGATCGTCGGCCAATTCGCCCACCACGTTGGAAACGATGTGCATCACATGGCTGTAGCGCTCGACAATGAATTCCTCGGTCGGATGCACCGTGCCGATTTTGGCCACGCGTCCCACATCGTTGCGACCCAGATCCAGCAGCATCAGGTGTTCGGCCAGTTCCTTCTGATCGGCCAGCAGGTCCGCTTCCAGTGCGCGGTCCTCCTCCGGTGTGGTGCCGCGAGGACGGGTGCCGGCGATCGGGCGGATGGTGATTTCACGACCAAACACCCGCACCAGAATTTCGGGGCTGGCGCCGATCACCTGAAAGCCGCCAAAGTTGAAGTAGAACATGAACGGCGACGGATTGGTGCGGCGCAGGCTGCGATAGAGCGAGAACGGCGGCAGGGTGAAATCCTGCGCCCAGCGTTGGCTTGGCACCACCTGAAAGATGTCACCGGCGCGGATGTAATCCTTGGCTTTTTCTACGGCGGCTTTGTACCCCTCGTGGGTGAAATTGCAGCGGATATTGTCAACGGGGGCGGCATCGCCCAGATCATGCGAGGCATTGGGCGTCTGGCGTTCCAGATCGCGCACCGCGTCCATCACCCGTTCGGCAGCCTGCGCATAGGCGGCTTTGGCGGATAGTCCGCTATCGGCCCATGCGGGGGCGACAACGATCACTTCGCCCTTCACCCCGTCCAGCACCACCACGACCGAGGGGCGCATCATCACCGCGTCGGGCAGGCCCAATGGGTCGGGGTTCACATCTGGCAGGTGTTCGACCAGACGGATGGTGTCATAGCCAAGGTAGCCAAACAGACCGGCCGAGGCAGGCGGCAGATCGTCGGGCATTTCGATACGGCTTTCGGCCAGCAGGGCGCGCAGGTTGTCCAGCGGCTTGCCGGATTGCTCCTCGAACGCGTCCCGATCAATGCGGGCCATGCGGTTGATGCGGCTGACCTCGCCGTGGCATTGCCAGATCAGATCAGGCTTGGCACCGATGATCGAATAGCGCCCGCGCACCTCGCCGCCGGTGACGGATTCCAGCATGAAGCTGTCGGTGCGGGCCTCGGACAGTTTCAGCATCAGCGATACCGGCGTGTCCAGATCGGCGGCCAGACGGGTATAGACCAGCTGGTTTTTGCCGCTGTCAAAACCGGCCTCGAAGGCCGCAAAAGTCGGTGTTAGAGCCACGGGATCAGCCTTTGGATGCTATTGCGGGAATTGGGCGTGTACGGCGTTTATCGCCGCAGTGTTCACGGATACGCCCACCTGATTTTGCAGCGAGGTCACATAGGCGGTGAAAATATCATCCGACAGGGCCTGCGCGATGGCCGTATCCAGACCGCTGCGGGTGGCGGCCAGATCGGGGTCGTTTTCATCGGGTGGCAGGATGTCGTCCAGCCGCACCAGATAGACCACGCCGTTGCCGTCGATGGTTTTGGCCTGTCCCTTGTCCATCTC
>WGBJ01000326.1 GCA_015494385.1 Marinosulfonomonas sp. | reverse complement strand
GCGCAAACCCTCCGCCCCCGAAATCTTGCAAAGATTTCGGACCGTTTTCTTTAAAAGAAAACGGCTCCCCGCCCTGACCCTTGCGCTTCTGCTCCCGCTCGCCGCCCACGCCCAGGCCACCTCGCACAAAGCCGCCCTGCGTGCCCTTACCCCGCCCGCCGGCAAACTGCTGGCGGGGTCCTACATCGGCGATGAAACCGGCGAAGAAGACGTGCTAACCCCGCAATTGCTGCGCGATTATATCCGCACCACCGGTCACAGACCGGCGTGGATCTATTTCTCAAACAACTGGTACCGCTCGCGCGCCTTTCCCGCACAACTCGCCGGCTGGATCCGGTCCCAAGGGTCCACCCCCTTTATCCGCCTGATGCTGCGCAGCGATGATCGCGAAAACCACGCCGAACCCCTGTTCACCCCGCAGGCCATTGCGCGGGGGGATTTTGACGCCGATCTGGCCGCATGGGGCCGCGCCGCCGCCAAATTCAAAACCCCGATCCTGGCCGAATACGGCACCGAGGTGAACGGCAAATGGTTCCCCTGGAACGGCAAATGGCACGGCCGCGCCCGTGGCACCCGCGCCTTTGCCGCCGCCTACCGCCACATCATCGACGTGACCCGCGCCGTTGGGGCCAGCAACATCGTCTGGGTGTTCCACGTCAACTGGAACGACCATCCCGACCGCCGCTGGAACCGCTTTGAAAACTACTATCCGGGGGATGCCTATATCGACTGGCTCGGCGTCTCGCTCTACTCCATGCTCGGCCCGCATGAGGACGAACGCACCCCCTTCTCCGCCATCGACAACACCATGCAACGCCTACATCAAATGGCCCCGTCAAAACCGGTGATCATCGCCGAATTCGGCACCGACGTGAACAACCCGCGTGAACCGGCCGCCGCATGGGCCACCGCCGCCCTGAAACAGATCCTGTCAAACCGCTGGCCGCAACTGATCGGGTTCAGCTGGTGGAACGAACAATGGCCAAACGGCGACAACCCCGAAAACGCCACCGACCTGCGCATCCAGTCCAACCCCGCCCTGACACAGGTGTTTCGCAAAGCCCTGAAACACCCGCGCATTGCCCGCTAGTTTCTTTTTCGCACAAATATCCGCGCCGCAGGCATCCCGAGGGCCCGAACGGGCCCGAGACATAAAGCGTTGCGCAGCAACTCCGCTTAACAACAGGAAGAATGCGTCAACCGGCACGCACATGACGCCTTGATCGGGGCATCCGCCCGCGCATTGGCCAAATCCAGACGCGGCTTGATCAGCGCCGCCTCTTCCACCTTGCCCAGCCGCTCCAGACATTCATGAAACCCGTGCAAGGACCACACGTTTTCCGGATGCCGCGCCGCCCGGCTCAGGGTGTCGTCAAACCCCAGATCGGCCCGATACACCGCCTCGGCCTCTTTGACCCGCCCCTGCTCCAGCAACAATGCCCCCAACGCATGTCGGGTGGGTTGCATCCAGCCCCAAGGCTCCTCGTAAGGCAGCGCATCATCGCGGGCCACGGATTCACGCAGATGGGCAAAGGCCACGTCATAATCACCCTTGCGATAGGCCAATTCTCCTTCCAGCATCTCTTCGGCCACCGCCAGAATGCTCTCGCAGGTGTTGTTGAACAACAGCCGCGTTTCCGGCACCCGCGCCTTGGCGGCATAGAACAGCTTGCGCTCGGCCTCGGCCTTCTCAACCTCGCCGGTTGCGGCAAAGGCCACGGTGCGCGAATAATGCACCAATGCTGTGGTGAAACAGTATAACTCCTGATCCTCGGGCGGCTTGGTGGTTTTTAAAACCTCCCACTGGCCAAAGCGGATCAGCACATGTGCCCGCATGCCGTAATAGCTCTCCAGCCAATCCGCAGACGGCTCGACCACCTCGGGTGTCAGGATCGTTTCCAACTCCTCGACCGCCGCCAGCGCCGGTCCCATCTGGCCCAGAAACATCGCCCCATACAGCCGGAAATGCAGATCGTGGCAGATATAGGTGGTGTAGAAATTCATCACCCCTTCGCGCGCCATAAACACCTTGTCCGCAGCGTATGCCTTCTCATTTCGCCGCACCACGTTTTCATACCCGCCGCACAGCACATCCACATGGGTCGGCATATGCTGCAAATGCCCCGCATCCGGCACCAGATCGACCAAAGCATCCCCCATCCGCAGCGCCTTTTCCGGCGTCGGAGACATCTCCATGATGTGGATATACAGATGCAAAATGCCGGGGTGTTGCCACGCGCCCTCGACCTGCTCGAACGCCCGTTCCAGCGCCGCTTGCGCCTCAAGCACATCCGATCCCTCCGCAGGCACCCCCGCCTTCAGATCCCACAACTGCCACGGGGTCCGGCACATCATCGCCTCAACCGCCAGCGTGATCACCTCCAGATCATCTGGATGACGCGCCAAAACCTGCCGCATTGCATCCGTATAGTCATCATGGGTCGGCGCAATATCCTCCACCTCGGCACTGGCCGGAAAGCGCAGCTTTAGCGCCGCCACCAGTTCCGCCGCCAACCCGTCAGCACATTTTTCCGCCGCCGCCAGACTGGCCGCGACCACTTCAAGGCACTCTTCTTTCACTTCGGGTGTGAAATGATCCCAGCGGTAATTGTAATTCGGCCCCTTGGCATAGGCGATCCCCCAATGGGCCATCGCACAATCAGGATCAGCCGCAATTGCCCTTTCAAAACAGACAATTGCCTCGTTGTGATTATAGCCAAAAACCCAGTTCAACCCGCGATCAAACCACATTTGCGCCTGTTCATCCGCAGACACGCCAGCGCGGGAATATGTGCCAAGATCGTAATAGTCATCCATCATCAAACGGGCCTTTTCGCTAAATTCATAAAATCCGCACCAGCCTAACAGCCCGCCCCGACAGGTCAAAGAAAACCTGTGCTGGATCGATCCAAGCGGCCAGCCCGGCACGATCCGCAGGGCACCCTTTTGAACGCGCGATGGAAAAGCTGGCCCAAACCCCTGCGGGCCCGTATATTGTCGACAAATCAATAGCAAGCGATCCATTGTGAACAAAACAATTGTCTATCAATCCGACAACCTGATTGTCACCTGCTACAACCCGGACAAACCACGCCTGATGGTCAGCTATGACCGCAGGCGATTGGACAGACCGGGGTTTCCGCCGCCCAATCCCTCCAAATATTTCCGCAAGAACGATCTGGCCTTCCTGACCATATATTCCGCCCATAACGACTGGTTTCTCAGCCCGGATTTACCGGATCTTCGCAAACGGCTAAGTGATTTCACCCGCCCTTATGCACATATCACGGGCATCGGTTACTCCATGGGCGGCTACGGCGTTTTGCTGCTGGCACGGGAAACGCGTGTCAAACAGGTGGTGCTGGTTTCACCGCAAAGTTCGGTTATTCCTGCGCATGTCCCTTTTGAAACCCGTTACCTTCAAGAGGCCGCAAAGTTGGACCCGACGCTTGACACCCTCGCTGTAAATCCGCGCAAAGGGTTGCGGGGTTGCCTGCTTTTTGATCCAACCCACAGGATTGACACGCAGCACGCCAACCGCATCACCGGCCTGTTCCCCAATATCAGGCGCGTCCCCCTGCCCTTTGGCGGTCACCCTGCAATGCAGGTAATTTCCGAGGTCAACATGTATCATAAAGTGCAGCAGGAACTGTTGCGTCAGCGAATCCGGCCTGCCGAATTTCTGCGCATCCACAAACAGGCCCGCCGCCAATCCCCCCATTATCAGGCCCAACTGGCCCGATATCTGGCCGACAGGGCTGCTCGCCCCGCTAAATCTGCCCCATAAGCCATTGCCCCGACTTGCCCACCTGCATTAGAATGGCCCGCAACAAAACCAATAAATGAGCAGCCAAATGCCCGCAGACGACCTCCTTTCCGGCAACGAGCCGGAGAAAAACTACGATGCCTCCTCGATCGAAGTGCTCGAGGGGCTGGAACCCGTGCGCAAACGCCCCGGCATGTATATCGGCGGCACCGATTCCCGCGCGCTGCATCACCTTGTGGCCGAGGTTCTGGACAACTCGATGGACGAAGCCGTTGCGGGCCATGCCAACCGCATCGAGGTCGAGCTGCACGAGGATTACTCCGTCACCATCCGCGACAACGGCCGTGGCATCCCTGTTGATCCGCACCCCAAATTCCCCGACAAATCCGCGCTTGAGGTGATCCTCTGCACCCTGCACGCGGGCGGTAAATTCTCGGGCGACAACTATGCCACGTCGGGCGGTTTGAACGGCGTTGGCTCGTCCGTGGTGAACGCCCTTTCCGACAGCATGGTGGTCGAAGTTGCCCGCAACCGCACCCTGTACCGTCAGGAATTCTCGCGCGGGCTGCCGTTGGCCCCCTTGGCCGAAATCGGCGCCGCCCCCAACCGGCGCGGCACCACCGTCACCTTCCACCCGGACCCCGAAATTTTCGGCAAACTGAAATTCAAACCCGCCCGCCTGCACGAGTTGGTGCAATCCAAGGCCTTCCTGTTTTCCGGTGTCGAAATCCGCTGGAAATCGGCCATTGCCGATGGCGACATGCCGCAAGAGGCGACTTTCCACTACCCCGGCGGGCTGGCGGAATATCTGGGCGAGGTGCTCGGCTCTGCCGCCACTTACGCCGAAACGCCCTTTGCCGGCAAAGTCGATTTTCGCGAAAAATTCGGCGAACCGGGATCGGTCGAATGGGCCATCAACTGGACCCCCTCGCGCGACGGGTTCATCAACAGCTATTGCAACACCGTCCCCACCCGCGAGGGCGGCACGCATGAGGGCGGTTTCTGGTCCGCCCTGCTGAAAGGCATCCGCGCCTATGGTGAATTGGTGGGCAATAAAAAAGCCAGCCAGATCAACCGCGACGACCTGACCACCGGCGGCTGTGCGCTGGTGTCGATCTTTATCGCCGAGCCATCCTTCGTGGGCCAAACCAAAGACCGGCTGTCCAATGAATCCGCGCAGAAAATGGTTGAAAACGCCGTGCGCGACCATTTCGACCACTGGCTGACCTCCGATACCAAATCCGCAGGTGCAATCCTCGACTATCTGGTGCTGCGCGCCGAAGAACGCCTGAAACGGCGCGCCGAAAAGGAAACACAGCGTAAATCTGCCACCAAAAAGCTGCGCCTGCCCGGTAAACTGACCGACTGTTCCAACAGTTCCCGCGAAGGCACCGAACTGTTCATCGTGGAAGGGGATTCTGCGGGTGGCTCGGCCAAAATGGCCCGCAACCGCAAGACGCAAGCCTTGCTGCCCCTGCGCGGTAAAATCCTGAACGTGCTGGGCGCGGCCAGCTCGAAAATCGGCACCAATGCCGAAATCAGCGACCTGTCACAGGCGCTTGGCGTCGGGCTTGGCAGCCGGTTCAACCTTGATGATCTGCGCTATGAGAAAGTGATCATCATGACCGATGCGGATGTTGACGGCGCCCATATCGCCGCCCTGCTGATGACGTTTTTCTTCACCCAGATGCGGCCGATGATTGACGCGGGCCACCTGTATCTGGCCTGCCCGCCGCTGTTTCGTCTGACGCAGGGGGCCAAGCGGGTGTACTGCATTGACGAGGCCGAGAAAAACGAATGGCTGGAAAAGGGTCTGGGCGGCAAAGGCAAGATCGACGTCTCGCGCTTCAAGGGTCTGGGCGAAATGGACGCCAAAGACCTGAAAGACACCACCATGAACCCCGAAAGCCGCAAACTGATCCGCGTGACGGTGGAAGAAGACATGCCCGGCGAAACCGCCGAACTGGTGGAGCGTCTAATGGGCAAAAAGCCGGAAATGCGGTTCCAGTATATTCAGGAGAACGCGCAGTTTGTGGAGGAGTTGGATGTTTGAAGATAGTAAGGGGCTACACAAATGATCGATCTTAATACGCTTCCTAAAAACCCCGAAGATGCACTTGAGGAAATACTCAAAGAAGCATTAAAGCAAATGCCACGGGGCGATGCTACTGCAAGCCGTTTTCTCAAAACGAACAGACAAGATATATTGTTTCTATTGAGAGCTGCAACTATTGCGTCCCAAAGAGTTACCTCACCGCAAGTCAAAGAAATTTCTGGAATAAACCTTCAATTAAACGATGCTATTACTTTAGAGGGTCTCATTAAAAACATTGGGAATATATTAGATGCCCTAATCGTCGAAAAATTTGATCAGCATTTTTTAGACAATCAGTGCATTGAAGATTATGATGTTGTTGAACTTGATGAGAGCGATAAATCCGAAATTCGGGAACTCCTTGCAAAAGCAAGAAAACTTACTGAAAATGCTGGGTTTCTTTCCGAAGACCATAAGCGCCGTATTATCCACAGAATTGCTGGTGTGGAAAATGAGCTTTTCCAAAAAGTTTCTGGGTTTAAAGCATTTCTAGTTGCCGCTGCAGATGTATCAAACCTTGTTAAAAAATTTGGAAAGGATGCAAAGCCAATAGCTGAAGCAATCCAAACAGCTAGGACAATTACGGAAAGAAAAGTAGAGGGTTACATACGAATTGAAGAGGAAGAAAAACCAAAACGCCTCCCAAAACCAGAATCAAAATAACTCAAATG
>WGBJ01000325.1 GCA_015494385.1 Marinosulfonomonas sp. | reverse complement strand
GTGGATTGGCAATGGTCGAGGCCAACACAAGGCTTAACCCGATCGACACCAGAATAGCGATCACGAACATCTGCAAGATCTGTTCACGTTCGGCACGCACCAGATAGTCGATTTCACCCGCAGCAGTGGTCAGGGCAATTGCACCAATGGGTGTGCCATCTCGCAAAACCGGTTTGGCCACCGAGAATATAATTTCACCCGTATCGTCATAACCCGTTTTCACCCGCGTTTCACCGGCAAGGGCGGGTGAAACCAGTTCTTCTGCCATGCTTCGCTTGATGGTCTCTGAATCCAGACCTGATTTCGGCGCCAACAGGCCCGAAACTTTTTCCCAAACCGTATTCAGGAAATCTGTAATCAATGTGCTGCGGTTGTCTTTTTGCAGGCCGGAAACAGGTGAATTTTCAGGATCGACCTGACTACGGGTCATACCAACCAGTTTTTGCTGCGGGTCGAAAACAAACACTTCGACACCGACGGGCAGGTTAAGCTTTTCCAGTGCGGCAGCAACACCCGCCCCGTCTGAAAAATCATCCACACCGCTGGCCTGCAATTGTGCTTCAAGCACATCTGCAATCAATCCGGCCTCGGTTACAAAGCCTTGTTCCCGCTGCAACACCAGACTGTCGCGAAACGGGTTCAGATACAGGACACCGGCAACAAGGATAATAATCGCAATCAGATTGAACGTGATGATCTTGCGGGCAAGCGGCGAGCGGTTGATCGACACCAGCCCACGGTGTTTACGCCGTGAGTTTCTGGCTGAATCCTGCGTCTGGTCCGGACCATCCCAGTCCTCGCCCAGCGCGATGTCAGCATTTTTTGTCGATTTACCGCGAAACACATCTATCCCCGATACAATGCTCATTCTTCGTTGTATCTGTACCCGATGCCATAAAGCGTCTCGATTGCCGAGAATTCATCATCCGCTGTGCGCATCTTCTTGCGCAGGCGTTTGATGTGGCTGTCGATTGTGCGGTCATCGACATAGACCTGATCATCATAGGCCACATCCATCAGCTGATCGCGGCTTTTGACAAATCCGGGCCGCTGGGCCAGCGCCTGAAGCAGCAGAAATTCCGTCACGGTCAACGCGACTTCATTGCCTTTCCAGCTAACGGAATGGCGCAACGGGTCCATCCGCAGATTACCCCGTTCGATCACTTTGGTTTCTTCGGTATCGCCAACGGTGTTGTTTTCAATCGCATCCTGACGACGCAACAGCGCGCGGATACGTTCGACCAGCAAGCGTTGCGAGAACGGCTTTTTGACGTAATCGTCAGCCCCCATACGCAGGCCAAGAACCTCGTCGATCTCGTCATCCTTGGAGGTCAGGAATATCACCGGCATTTTGGTTTTCTGGCGCAAGCGTTGCAGCAGGTCCATACCATCCATGCGGGGCATTTTAATATCCAGAACAGCCAGATCGGGCAGGCCGATATTAAAGCCGTCCAGTGCGGCCTGGCCATCATTATAGGTTACAACCTCGAAACCTTCTGCTTCGAGAGTCATTGCGACGGACGTCAGAATGTTCCTGTCGTCGTCCACCAGCGCAATTTTCGCCATGGGATTTCCTTTGCTGCCTCGGTTTTATTATTTTTATACTACAATCACGCTTCTGTCTTTTCAATTCAACTGAAAACTGCGAATCGCCAGCCGGTCCAGCTGCAATTTCAACCGAAAAACCGCAACCAATGGCTAATATGTCTCACATATGATGCAAATCATGCCGCATTAATTGCAATTGGTTGCGCTAACTGTGCCAAACCGCCCTGTTTTTTCAACCGGACCCCATGTTAAGACCCCCCTGTCAGCCTAATGCTGACCGGCGCGTTGCTGGCCTTTTCGCGCCGAATTCCACATCGCAATGACCGCTGACAGGCGGTAACAGGAGCTTGCAAATGATGACTGGACGGGTGAATCCCGCCAAACGACTGGAAGATCAAGGGATCACCGGTCTGGGCAACGTATACTACAACATTCTGGAACCCGCGCTGATTGAACAGGCCGTGTTGCGTAACGAAGGGCACATCGGCAAGGGCGGCAGCTTCATGGTTAGCACCGGCCAGTATACCGGCCGTTCCCCCAACGATAAATTCGTCGTTCGCACCCCCTCGGTCGAGGAGCACATCTGGTGGGAAAACAACCAGCCGATGGATGCGGCTGCGTTTGACGTTCTGCATGCCGATATGCTGGAGCACATGAAGGGCCGCGACTATTTCGTGCAGGACCTGTTTGGCGGCGCCGATCCGGCAAACCGCCTGAATGTGCGTGTCATCACCGAACTGGCCTGGCAAAGCCTGTTTTCCCGCACCATGCTGCGCCGCCCGGAACGTGCCGAGCTGGATACGTTTGAATCCGAATTCACCATCATCAACTGCCCCAGCTTCAAGGCCGATCCGGCCCGCCACGGCTGCCGCACCGAAACGGTGATTGCACTGAATTTCGACAAGAAGCTGATCCTGATCGGCAACACCGAATATGCCGGTGAAATCAAAAAGGGCGTGTTCACCCTGTTGAACTATATCCTGCCCGGCAAAGGCATCATGGCGATGCACTGTTCCGCCAACCACGCCACCGGCAACCCCGATGATGCGGCCGTGTTCTTTGGCCTGTCCGGCACCGGCAAAACCACCCTGTCGGCCGATCCGTCGCGCACCCTGATTGGCGATGACGAACATGGCTGGTCCGACAACGGTATCTTCAATTTCGAGGGTGGCTGTTACGCCAAAACCATCAACCTGTCGAAAGAGGCCGAGCCGGAAATCTATGCCACGACAACCAAATTCGCGACCATCATCGAGAATATGGTTTATGACGAAGAAACCCGCGAACTGGACTTCACCGATGACAGTCTGACGGCCAACATGCGTTGCGCCTATCCGCTGCATTATATCTCGAACGCGTCAGAGACCTCGATCGCGGGGCACCCCAACAACATCATCATGCTGACCTGTGATGCCTTTGGCGTGCTGCCCCCGATTGCCCGCCTGACACCGGCGCAAGCGATGTATCACTTCCTGTCCGGCTTCACCGCCAAAGTTGCCGGCACCGAGCGCGGCATCACCGAGCCTGAACCGACATTTTCAACCTGTTTCGGCGCCCCCTTTATGCCACGTCGCCCTGAAGCCTATGGCAACCTGCTGCGCGATAAAATCGCCCATCATGATGCCACCTGCTGGCTGGTCAACACCGGCTGGACCGGCGGCGCCTATGGCACCGGCAAACGGATGCCGATCAAGGCCACCCGCGGGTTGCTGACGGCGGCGCTGGACGGGTCGTTGAACGGGGCCGAATTCCGCAAGGATCCGAATTTCGGATTTGACGTGCCGGTTGCCGTGCATGATGTCGACAACAGCCTGCTGAACCCGCGCGATACATGGGCCGACAAAGACGCCTATGACGCGCAGGCGAAAAAGCTGGTGCAGATGTTTGCCGAAAACTTTGGCCAATATATGGACTACGTTGATGACGACGTAAAAGCCGTGGTCATTGGATGATAACAGCTCCGGCGAAAGCGATACTCTGGTTCATACTGGCCCTTGCTTTCGCCGGAACCTTTGCTGCGGCACAGGGTAATATCTATTCCAACCCCGACCTGATCGACGGGTTTGAATACGGTCTGGTCTGCGACACGCGCGTGGTCGGAACAGCCGAAGCACCGGATACCGACATCGGCGAAATCAACATCATCGCGGGCAATATTGAATTTTCCACCCACGGCACCCTTGTGCCTGCCATCCCCGGCCTGTCCTTTGGTGTAAAAACCCGCGCGATTGGCGACATAAACCTTGACGATGTAACCTTCCGCGTCACCCACCCGCCGCTGATCGGCTCCGGCACGACCGAGCAAAGCTGGCAAGGATTTATCGAGGCAAGCCGCCTGTCGGCACAGCTCTATTCCTTTGATCTGCCTTCGGAACTGGTCACTGGCATATGGACGTTGGCGGCCTATCGGGGGGATACCCTGATTTACCGGATTTCCTTTGACGTGATCGCCCCCAAAGACGCGCCAACCTATCTGAAAGAACTGTGCAATCTGGGCGCCTATACCAGTTAGGGGCTGAAAACGGGGTGAAACCCCACCCTACATAAACCCCCGCCGGATTAAATTCAGACCAACCAATACCAGCACAAACAACGTCGTAATACGGAACCGTTCCTGATCCATGCGGTCATGCAACCGCACCCCGACCCACATACCCGCAGCCGCAGGCACCAACATCACCAGCATCAATGGCACCGTTTCCTGCCGCACGACACCCGATTGAATATGTGCACCCAACAAAGCCACCGCACCACAGGCATAGATCACCCCCTGCACTCGCACATGTTCGGTTTTCGGCGTGTCCATCGCGGTCAGATATGCCACTGTCGGCGGCCCCCAAACCCCCGATAAGCCACCGGAAAACCCTGCAATAGCTGCCAGGATTACTTCGGCAATTCCACCCACAAACCGTGGTCTCCAGCCCAACAGCTGGGCAATGGAAAACAGCACAACCGGCGTGCCGATCAGCAAGAACAGCACCTGTGCTGGCAACACCCTGAACAATTGCGCGCTACCGATTAGAAACACCAACCCAACCAGTAAAAACCGCCGAAATCGCAGTGCCGATTGCAACGCACTTCCGATACCCTGCCGTAAGGCCTGCCAAAGGTTCGCCATCAACGTCGGCCCGATCAAAGCCGCCAATGCCACATCCGGCGGCAGGAACGAACCCAACAGCGAAATCATGATCATCGGCATCGCAAACCCCACCGCACCCTTTACAAAACCGGCCACGCAGGTCACCCCGACAGCCGCAACAAAGAACAATGGTGACAAACCGAATATCGCCTCTATCGCGTCCAAATCCTGCTCCTTTTCGCTATACCTCTCTCTATAGGCCAGCCAGACAACCAAGACATCAAAAACTCCGCCGCGTCATTATCATTCAAAATCATCCAGATTTGCGTATTTTTGTTGCGCAAGCGTGCCTTTGCGCCTATGTCGATCCTGACAGACAAAAGGACGTAAAC
>WGBJ01000324.1 GCA_015494385.1 Marinosulfonomonas sp. | reverse complement strand
CCGGTGTGGCCAAAGTCGGGGAAATGAACGATGTGATCGTGCCTGAGCTGGCCAAACAGATGGGCCGCCCCGTGCGCTATGGCGGTGAATTCTCCGGCTTTAACGAACGCGCCAGCTATATGGCGTCGATCGCCAAAGAGGCGCTGGCACCGCTGAATGTCGAGGAAACCGACGACTTCAAACGCTATATCGCGCGGGAACCTTATGGTCTGGTGCTGGTGGTTGCGCCGTGGAACTACCCCTTTATGACCGCAATCAACACCGTGGCCCCCGCCCTGATTTCCGGCAACGCGGTGCTGCTGAAACATGCCAGCCAAACCCCGTTGGTGGGCGAACGCATGGCCGAGGCATTCCACGCCGCCGGTATCCCCGAGGATGTGTTCCAGAACGTATTTCTGGGCCACGACACCACCTCGGCCCTGATCGCCGGCAAGAACTTCGGCTTTGTCAATTTCACCGGCTCGGTCGGGGGCGGTGTGGCGATGGAAAAGGCCGCCGCTGGCACATTCACCGGCATTGGTCTGGAACTGGGCGGCAAGGATCCCGGCTATGTGATGGAAGACGCCAATCTGGACGCCGCCGTTGAAACGCTGATTGATGGTGCGATGTTCAACTCCGGCCAGTGCTGCTGCGGGATCGAGCGGATTTATGTCGCCGAAAGCCTGTTTGATGAATTCGTCAAAAAGGCGGTCGAGATCGTCAATGGCTACAAGCTGGGCGATCCGCTGGATCCGGAAACCACCCTTGGCCCGATGGCGCATGTGCGTTTCGCCCAAGAGGTCCGCGACCAGACAGCCGAGGCGATTGCCGCCGGTGCCAAACCGCTGATCGATCCGGCCAATTTCCCCGAAGATGACGGCGGCGCCTATCTGATGCCACAGATTCTGGTGAATGTGGATCATTCGATGCGGGTGATGCGCGAAGAAAGCTTTGGCCCTGTGGTCGGCATTATGCCGGTCAAGGATGACGCCGAAGCCATCGCCCTGATGAACGACAGCGAATTCGGTCTGACGGCATCACTGTGGACCAACGATGTGGACCGCGCCGAAGCCATCGGACACCAACTGGAAACCGGCACCGTGTTTATGAACCGCGCCGATTATGTCGATCCGGGCCTGTGCTGGACCGGCTGCAAAAACACCGGACGTGGCGGTGGCCTGTCGATCATCGGCTACCACAACCTGACACGCCCCAAATCCTATCATCTGAAGAAGGCCCTTTGATATGACACTGACTGGAAACTGGTCCTACCCCACCAACATCCGTTTCGGCGCTGGCCGGATTGCCGAAATCGCCGATGCCTGCCAGCAGGCCGGAATCGGCAACCCGCTGCTGGTCACCGACAAGGGGCTGGCGTCGCTGGACATCACCACCTACACGCTGGATTTGATGGAGGCCGCCGGTCTTGGCCGCGCCATGTTCAGCGATGTGGACGCCAACCCGACCGAAAAGAATCTGGATGCGGGCATCATCGCCTTTCGCTCGGGTGGCCATGACGGCGTGATCGCCTTTGGTGGCGGCTCGGCGCTGGATCTGGGCAAAATGATCGCCTTTCAGGCCGGTCAAACCCGCCCGATCTGGGATTTCGAGGATGTGGGCGACTGGTGGACCCGCGCCAACCCCGATGTGATCGCGCCGATCATCGCGGTGCCGACAACGGCGGGCACCGGTTCGGAAGTCGGCCGTGCCTCGGTGATCACCGACAGCGTGACACATGTGAAAAAGATCATCTTCCACCCCAAAGTGCTGCCGACCATTGTGATTTGCGACGCCGAACTGACTGTTGGTATGCCGCAATTCTTTACCGCTGGCACAGGGCTTGATGCCTTTGCCCATTGCGTCGAGGCTTACTCAAGCCCGCATTACCACCCGATGTCCCAAGGCATCGCGCTGGAAGGGATGCGTCTGGTCAAGGAATACCTGCCGCGCGCCTATGCCGATGGCACCGATATCGAGGCCCGCGCCAATATGATGTCCGCCGCCGCCATGGGGGCAACCGCATTCCAGAAAGGTCTGGGTGCCATCCATGCGCTGAGCCACCCGATCGGCGCGGTTTACAACACCCACCACGGCACCACCAATGCGGTTTGCATGCCCGAAGTTCTGAAAATGAACGCACCGGTGATTGCCGAGCGCTTTGATGCGGCAGCGGCCTATCTGGGCATTGAAGGCGGGTTTGCCGGTTTTCAGGACTTCGTGCAGGAATTCAACGACTCATTCAAAATCCCGCACAAGCTGTCGGAAATGGGCGTTGGCACCGACCGCATTGACGAGCTGACCGAAATGGCGCTGAAAGATCCCAGCACCGGCGGCAACCCCGTCAAGATGACCTTCGAGAACACCAAGGCACTGTTCGAGGCGATCATCTAACTCGATACCCTGTCCCGGACCTGATCCGGGACCTGTTGCAACAAATATCAAGAGGCCCCGCATCCTGTGCGGGGCTTCGTCGTTCCAGCCCTAAAACTCTTCAAAATCCGGTTTCGGCTTGCGGATAAAAGCCGGCACCGAATGGAACGACAGCTTTTCAATCTCCAGCCCCTTGTCCGCCACCAGATCGTCAATCGCCTCGGTCGCGCCCACCACCGAGGTATAGTCATCAATCACGATCAACCCGCCCGGCACAACGCGGTCATACAGTGCCTCAAGCGCAAATTCGGTCGGCTCCTTCACGTTCAGATCCAGATGCAGCAACGCAATCCGGCAGGCCGGATTCCTCTGTACGAATTGCGGCAGGGTATCCGTCACGTTCCCTTCCAGCAGTTCAATGTTTTCAAACCCCTTGCGGCGAAACACATCCTCGATCTGTGACTTGCTTAACGCCCGACCGGCCCGTGCCGCGAACCCCTCGATAAAGTCCAGATCGACATCCAGTTCCACCCCTTTGGTGGG
>WGBJ01000323.1 GCA_015494385.1 Marinosulfonomonas sp. | reverse complement strand
TAATAGCGCACCGCAACAGTGATCGCCGCAATCTGCCCGAAAATCGCAATCCAGCGCAGCACGATGAATGTGCGCAGGCGAATCCAGTCGCTCCGGCTGTGGCGGATATAGGGATCGGCAGAAGAATCTGACATGTTTTTCCTGAATTTGCTATGCGGCAACCTGTGCTATTGTTAGTCAGGTTGGATAGGACGATCAATGCACAGGTATTCCAGATCAGGAGACATGAAACAATGCGTATGTTTTCAGCCATAGCGATTGCGGTGGTCGCCGCTTTGTTGGGCGGGTTGTGGTATATGACTGCCACCAAGGATTCCGACGATGTTTTCGCCCAGTGCCGTGTGAACGGTGTGGCTGGCGGATCCAGCGTGATTGGCGGGCCGTTTGAACTGGTGGATGAAACCGGCAAAACCGTGACGGACAAGGATGTGATCACCGGCCCGTCGCTGCTGTATTTCGGCTATACGTTCTGCCCCGATGTCTGCCCGCTGGACAACACCCGCAACGCCGAGGCCGTGACCCTGCTGGAAGAGCAAGGGAAAATGGTAACGCCGGTTTTCATTTCGATCGATCCCGAGCGCGACACCCCCGAAGTTGTGGCCGAATTCACCGACATCATGCACCCCCGCATGATCGGCCTGACCGGCACCCCCGAGCAGGTCAAGGCCGCGTCCAAAGCCTATCGCACCTATTATAAAAAGCAGGAAGAGGGCGATCCGGAGTATTACCTGATGGATCATTCAACCTTTACCTATCTGGTGCTGCCGAAATACGGATTTGTCGAGTTTTTCAAGCGTGATGTAACGCCGGAACAAATGGCCGAACGTGTTGGCTGTTTTCTGGACGCAGCCGAGAAGGCAAATTGACCATTCTGGCCATTGGGCATAGGGTAGGGCCTTAGGGAAACGTATCCAAAGGGGAAACACATGGCCGAAGGTGATCTGAGCGAGATTGGCGAAGATAAAACGCTGCTTCTTGTTGATGACGACGAGCCGTTTCTGAAGCGACTGGCCCGCGCAATGGAAAAGCGTGGCTTTGCGCCGGAAATGGCTGGTTCGGTTGCGGCGGGCAAGGCGATTGCCACCGCGCGTCCGCCTGCCTATGCGGTGGTTGATCTGCGGCTTGAGGATGGCAACGGGCTGGATGTGGTCGAAGTGCTGCGCGAAAAGCGCCCTGATTGCCGGGTTGTTGTTCTGACAGGCTATGGCGCGATTGCAACGGCGGTTGCGGCTGTGAAAATCGGCGCGGTGGATTACCTGTCCAAACCGGCTGATGCCAATGACGTTACGGCGGCCCTGTTGGCCAAGCCGGATGAACTGCCCCCGCCCCCGGAAAACCCGATGTCGGCGGACCGTGTGCGCTGGGAACATATCCAGCGGGTGTACGAGCTGTGCGACCGCAATGTGTCTGAAACCGCACGCCGTTTGAACATGCACCGCCGCACCCTGCAACGTATTCTGGCCAAACGCAGCCCACGGTGAAACGGGCCATTTTCGCAGCAGTATTTGCCCTGTCAGGCTGTGTCTCTCCACAGCTTGATTCCGAGCCTATGCCGTTACGGATTATCCCCTATTCCGGCGGGCTGAAAATTGCCGATAGTGGCGGACTGGAAATCAGTTTCAGCCGCAAACAGCCCGGGGTCGAGCAGGCAATCAACCGTTTAACAGGCTCGGGGCCAACCGAACGCCGCCCCCTTGGCCAATGCGAGGCCCTGCGCTGGGAAAACGGTCTGGTGCTGTTTTTCGTGAACGGGGATTTTGTTGGCTGGACCGCAGGGCCGCCCGTATGGCCAGCCCAGTTTGGCTCGGCAGGAAATACTTGCGGTTGGGGTTAGGAAGCCGGGTGGAAAAGTGTGGATACTTTTATCACCCGCACCCGTCATTTTGCAAAAATGACAGCGCCCGACCTCCCCACGGAGGGCGCTATGCAACGCTGCAACCAGATTAAACTTTGCCGTTTTACACAACCCTTCCACATTTTATCCATTTGCGAAAAGCGCCCTCCAGGTCGGGCGCAGCCATTTTTGCGCGTGGGTGTGTTTTTCAGAAGGTTTAAAACAACAACCTACAACTTCAACCGCTTGCTGATCCGGTCAACCAATGTCCCATCATCCAGCGGCACCGCTTTGGCGATGGAGTGATCCACAAACCCCATCTTGGAATAATACGCCAACCCGCCGGTATTGTCGGCGCGGATGGTGGCGTCCAGCTCGGTAAAGCCCAGTTCGGGCGCGGCTTGACGGGTGGCGGTAAACAGGGCGGTGCCGATGCCGCGCGCGGTGCTGCCGACCTTGGCAAAGGTGGCGATGATGCCGAGGGTTTTGGGCAGATCGGGATAGGATTCAAGCGATTGATAGCCCAGCAGCGTATCTGTTTCACTGTCCCGCGCGACATGGATACAGCCAATGGTTTGCAGTTTACGGATGAACGCCTGCATGTCCTCGGTTGTCCATTCCTTTTGAAACGCGGTTGTCCCGCCGATGCGGATAATTTCGTTCAATAGCGCAGCCATTTCGGCGGCATCATCGGGTGTGGCTGGACGGATAATCACGGGTCCATTTCCTTTAGCAATTGTTCGTGGCGGGCGGTAAAATCCCGTCGTACAGCCAGCGGGGGGCGCAAATGGATGCGCAATCCTTTGACCAGATCGGGGGCGGGTTTGCCGAACAGCTTGTCCGCCTCTTTTACCGTAAACCCGGCAATCTGGGTCGCTTCCAGCCATGCGCTGATCTTGTCGGCTTTCTTGATCTGCTTTTTCACCGCAGCCGGCAGGGCCGCAGGCAGGCCAAAACGAATGTGAATGGCGGCGGTAAGGCGATCATCTAAAACGCCGTAATCCGGCCCGACAGCGGATTTCACCGGCGAAATCATATCCCCGATCACATATTCCGGCGCGTCATGCAGCAGGGCGGCCAGCCGCCATTTCACCGGCGCCTTGGGCTGGATCTGGGCGTAAATCTGTTCCACCAGCAGCGAATGTTCGGCCACCGAATAGGCGTAATCGCCAATCGTTTGCCCGTTCCAGCGCGCCACAAAGGCCAGACCGTGGGCGATATCCTCGACCTCGATGTCCATCGGGGTCGGGTCCAGCAGGTCCAGCCGGCGACCGGAAAGCATACGTTGCCATGCGCGGGGTTTGGGGGGCATTGTCGGGTATCCTTGCTAAATCATCCCTAGACATACGAAGATTCTATGCCGTTGGTCCAGTCATCACAGGTGGGAAACAGCAGTTAATCAGTTGATAAGTTGCCCTTGCTACCAAGGGGTGCTATTTGCGCCCTCAATCTGTATCTGAACCGCAAGGAAAATGCCCAATGGCAACCGATTATATTGTAAAAGACATCGCGCTGGCCGAATACGGCCGCAAGGAACTGGACATCGCCGAAACCGAAATGCCGGGCCTGATGGCCCTGCGCGAGGAATACGGCGACAGCAAGCCGCTGAAAGGTGCGCGGATTGCCGGCAGCCTGCACATGACCATTCAAACAGCCTGTCTGATTGAAACACTGGTCGCGCTGGGTGCCGAAGTGCGCTGGGCATCTTGCAACATCTTTTCCACGCAGGACCACGCAGCGGCTGTGATTGCCGCAGCAGACATTCCGGTTTTTGCCATCAAAGGCCAGTCGCTGGTTGAGCATTGGGATTATCAGGATCGCATCTTCCTGTTCGAAGAAGGCACATGTAACCTGATCTTGGACGATGGTGGTGATGCCACCCTATACATTCCTGTCTCTTATACACAT
>WGBJ01000322.1 GCA_015494385.1 Marinosulfonomonas sp. | reverse complement strand
TGCGAATAACGAACCAAAGGCCTCTCGGGATCATTCTTGGGGGGCTTTTTCTTTCTCCGTCCTGTCTGTTCGTGCCTCCTTTGTTGCTGCTCTACTCGTTTGTTTATCCGCCGTTGCTGTCTTTCCAGTTCCGGTGAATTTCGGCCAGATGGGTGACAAGCCAGTCATCAAACCCGTCGGCATTATTGCTGTTGATGGTTAGAACCACCTTATCCTTCTTGCGGCTGGCGGTGGCAATCTGTGTGCCACTGTCGCTGCGTATTGTTTCTGCGGTCTGGCGGGATTTTGGCTTCGGTTTGCTTAACCCGCGCATCACCGCTTCGAACCGTTTGTCCGAGGTTTCACCAACGGCCAGTGCCGTGGCATCACCGCTGAATTGATCCAGCAGATCGGCCAGCGCCAACCAGCGGTCACGGCCAATGCCGGGGGCAGCGCCAATCGCTTCGATCAGGGGCAGGGGGGTTCGATCTGCCACGCTCAACATCCGCGAGATCAGGGTTTTGTCCATATGCAGCGCGTCACCGATCACCTTGCGCTCGTATCCCGCAGCCACCATCTGGCGGGCAAAATTGGCCTTTTCGATGAAAGTCAGATCCCTGCGGGCGCTGTTTTCCTGCCCCTGTGCAATCACCAGTTCGCGGTCATCCAGAACCCGCACCAGCGCCTTGACCGGCTGGGCCAGCTGTTTCAGGGCGGCCACGCGGCGGCGGCCATAAACCACCTGATAGCGCTCGGCGTCATTCGGGTTGGGACGCAGCAGAACCGGTACCTGCTGGCCGTATTCACGAATGGATTCAACCAGCGCAGCCAGATCATCATCTTCGCCCAGACGATCATGAAAACCGGCGGTATCAATCAACCGCGGATCAACCTCGATCACCGAGCGGCGTTTCAGATCGGCGATCGACTGGCTGACCGCGCCAATCGCACCGGTGGTGTAGCGGGGTTTGGCCGCATCCACGCGGGCAGGGGGGGTATCATCGGTTTTCGGGGCCTCCATCAGTCCTTTAAGAATATCTTTACGCGCCATCTCCACGCCCCCATGCTTCTTGCACCAGTTGTTCGATTTCGCTATTCACCGCGTTCAGGCTCTCCATTGCGCGTTCATAGGTGGTGCGGGTGAATTGCGATTTTTCCACCTCGTAAAGCGACTGCTTGGTCAGGCCTGCATCCGAAATTGCGGTTGATTTCAACACTGTATGGTTCAACACATTTTCCCCGAACATCGAACGCATAAAGCTGACCATCTGGTTTTGCGGCCCGTCGCCCGGCTCGTAACGCGTTATAACATAACGCATCCAGTCATAAGACATATCCCCGCCCGCCTCGGCCACCACACCCAGCAGGTTCGATGTCATCAACAGAAACTGGCACATGCTCATTACATCCAGCATCTGCGGATGCACCGTCACCAGAACCGAAGTCGCCGCCGACAGGGCCGACATTGTCAAAAAACCCAATTGCGGCGGGCAATCCATCACCACCACGTCGTAATCCTTTTCTACATCCATCAGCGCGTCGCCGACTCTTGTAAAGAAAAGGTTGCCATCGCGTTGTGCCAGCGCGCGGGGGGTGTCGTGTTCAAACTCCATCAGATCCAGGTTTCCGGGGATCAGATCAAGGTTGGTGAAATAGGTTTTCTGGATCACATCCCGAAGGGGCAGGGGGTCTTCATATCGGATTGCGTCATACAATGTCCCGCCATCCAGAAGATCGAATTCCGGCTGAAACCCGTGCAGCGCCGACAGGCTGGCCTGCGGATCCAGATCAATGCCCAGCACGCGGTATCCGTCCAGCGCCATCTTTTGCGCCAGATGCGCGGCGGTAGTGGTTTTACCGGAACCGCCCTTGAAATTGATCACCGTGATCACCTGCAAATGGTCGCCCGCACGGCGACCCGGCAGATAGGTGCCCGGGGTTTTGGCGCCGACCTCCAGAAATTCGCGCAGGGCCTGAATGTCGTCGGGCGAATAATACCGCCGCCCGCCGGCACGAATTTCAGGCGAAGGGCCTTTTCCATCCAGATGCAGTTTACGTAGATAGGCATCCTTGACGCCCAGCAAATCCGCCACTTCGCCCGAGGTGAATTTGCGCAATTCTTTCTTTGCATCGGGCGGAAACAGCTGTGCCCGATGCGCCTGCAGCCGCTCGGACAGACGCAGCGCATGATCGCCAATCAGCTGATCTATTCTTGTCTTTTCCACTGCCATTTGTTCATCTCTGACCTGATACTGCCTCGTTACACTAACCGTTTGTTACGGTCTTTCGCGTTTTATTCTGTTTATTCCGTAACAACATGGCTGTATCGAGAGATTCTGGCAAGTATATTTTTACATCATCTTGTATCCCAATAAATAATAGACACTAGGTCACATACTCATAAAGAGGATTCCCATAGCGGACGAGTTGTGATTCACTTTCTGCACAGAGCAGGAGGT
>WGBJ01000321.1 GCA_015494385.1 Marinosulfonomonas sp. | reverse complement strand
TTGTTGGCCAGCGCCATCGCGATCATCACCCGCTGGCGCTGCCCGCCGGACAGTTGGTGCGGATAGGCCCCCAGACGGGTTTCGGCATTGCGGATGCCGACCTTGTTCAGCAGCTCCAGAATACGCTTTTGTGCGGGGATGCCGTGCAGGCCCTGATGCAACGACAGGCTCTCGGCCAGTTGTTTTTCGATGGTGTGCAGCGGGTTCAGGCTTGTCATCGGTTCCTGAAAGATAAAGCTGATGTCGTTGCCGCGAACACGGCGCAATTCGGCATCATTCGCGCCAACCATTTCTGCGCCGTCATAGGTGATGCTGCCGGTGATCTCCGCGCTATCGGGCAGCAGCGAAACGGTGGACAGCGCGGTCACCGATTTGCCCGAGCCGCTTTCCCCCACAATCGCCACGGTTTCCCCGCGCCCCACAGTCAGCGACACGCCCTTGACCGCACGGGTTTCCTTGCCGTCCTGCCGGAATGTGACAGACAGGTTTTGAATGTTCAGGATATCGCTCATTCAAAGGTCTTTCTGGGGTCGAACGCATCGCGCACCCCTTCGAATATGAACACCAGCAGCGACAGCAGGATCGCGAATACGAAAAAGGCGGTGAACCCCAGCCACGGTGCATTATCAATGTTCTGTTTTGCCTGTAAGGTCAGTTCCCCCAGTGACGGCAACGAGGACGGCAGGCCGAAGCCCAGAAAATCCAGCGTGGCCAGTGTGGCGATGGAACCGGTGACGATGAACGGCAGGAAGGTCAGCGTGGCAACCATCGCGTTGGGCAGCATGTG
The DNA here is from genome assembly GCA_015494385.1 of Marinosulfonomonas sp. GTDB lineage: Bacteria > Pseudomonadota > Alphaproteobacteria > Rhodobacterales > Rhodobacteraceae > Profundibacter. The sequence continues at coordinate 2,102 of WGBJ01000321.1, read as the reverse complement.
GCGGAACATGATCACGCGGTCCGAGACGCCCAGCGCTTTCGCCGCGCGGACATATTCGAAATTGCGCGCCCGCAGGAATTCGGCCCGCACCACCCCGACCAGTGCTGGCCAGCCGAACAGCACGGTGATGAACACCAGCAACCAGAAACTGCGCCCCAGAATGGCGAACAGAATGATGATGACGTAAATCGACGGGGTCGAGGACCAGATTTCCAGCAACCGCTGGAATGTCAGATCGATCCAGCCGCCGAAATAGCCCTGAATTGCCCCTGCAACAATGCCGATGACCGAAGCAATACCGGACACCAGCAAGGTAAAGATCACCGACAGCCGGAACCCGTAGATCACCCGCGCCAGCACATCGCGCTTGGTGTCGTCCGTGCCCAGCAGATTATGCCGGTCGGGCGGGGACGGGGCGACGCCGGGGATGTCAACGATGGTGTTGAAGGAATAGGGGATAGGCGGCCAGATCATCCAGCCCTTTTCGATCTTTTCACCCGCAATTTCGCCATCTTGCGCGTCTTCGATCAGGGCCTCGGGTTCGTCAAAGCAATCCTCAAGCCCGCCGGTGGTGATCAGGCATTTCACCTCGATATCGCGGTAGACCGCTTCGGTTTTGAAATCGCCGCCAAATTCGGTTTCGGGATAGAAATTGAACACCGGCATATAATAGGCGCCGCGATAGTTCACGATGATCGGTTTGTCATTGGCGATGAATTCGGCAAACAGCGACAGGCCGAACAGGATGCTGAAAATGATCAGCGACCAGTAGGCGCGCTTGTTCTTGCGGAAATTGCGCCAGCGGCGCTGGTTCATGGCCGATAGTGCCATTATTCGCCCCTCCCCTCGAAATCAATTCGCGGGTCGATGAACACATACATCATATCCGACAGAATACCGACAATCAGCGCCAGCAGGCCAAAGGAATAAAGCGTGCCGAACATCACGGGGTAATCGCGGTTCACGACGGCTTCGTATCCCAACCGTCCCAGACCATCCAGAGAAAACAGCGTTTCGATAATCACTGACCCGCCAAAGAACACGCCCACAAACAGCGCCGGAAAGCTGGCGATCACGATCAGCATGGCGTTGCGAAACACATGGCCGTAAAGCACACTGCGTTCGGTCAGGCCCTTGGCCTTGGCGGTGACGACATATTGCTTTTTGATTTCATCCAGAAACGAGTTTTTGGTCAGCAGCGTCAGCGTGGCAAAGGACGCGATGGTCGAGGCCAGCACCGGCAGGGTGATGTGCCAGAGGTAATCCAGCACCTTGCCGATCATCGACAATTCGTCAAAATTATTCGAGGTCAGCCCGCGCAAGGGGAAGATTTTCCAGTATGATCCACCCGCAAACAGCACCAGCAGCAGGATGGCGAACAGGAAACCGGGGATCGCATAGGCGATGATAATCGCACCCGATGTCCATGTATCGAACCGGCTGCCGTCACGCACCGCCTTGCGGATGCCCAAGGGGATGGAAATCATATAGGCAATCAGGGTGGACCACAGGCCCAGCGTGATCGAAACCGGCATCTTTTCGATCACCAGATCAATCACCCCGACACTTCGAAAATAGCTTTCGCCAAAATCAAAGCGCATGTAGTTCCACATCATGTTCAGGAACCGTTCCAGCGGCGGTTTGTCAAAGCCGAACTGTTTTTCCAGATCGGCAATGAATTCGGGCGGCAGACCCCGCGCACCCTGATAGCGATCATCGCCACCAACGCTGCCGCCACCGGCATCACCGCCACCGGCGATGGTCTGAAACGCATCGCCCTCGCCTTCAAGGTTGGCAAGGATCTGCTCGATCGGGCCACCCGGCACAAACTGGATCAAGGCAAAGTTGATGATCATGATCCCGATCAGTGTCGGAACGATCAACAGCAACCGCCGAAGTAGATATGCACCCATTTACCTGTTGCCTGCTCTTGTTATTGAAATGCCCCTGCGGCCTTTAGGGCCGCGGCTTTTTCGGGGTTATACCACCAGATCGACAATTCCCCCAAGCTGGTTTTTGGCGGAGTGTCGGTATAGGGGCGCTCGAACATGTTGTAATAGGCAATGTTGTGCTTGGCTTTGTACCACTGCGGCACCCAGATA
>WGBJ01000320.1 GCA_015494385.1 Marinosulfonomonas sp. | reverse complement strand
GGTCGCCGACAAAATACCGCCGGAAATCAACTGGATCGTTCGCGTCGATGGACATACCGATAATGTGCCACTTTCAGGAACGGGACGTTACCACGACAACTGGGAGCTAAGCCAGGGCCGCGCCCTGTCGGTTGTGCGTTATATGGTCGACCAGTTGGGTTTTCCGCCGAACCGTTTGGCCGCAAACGGGTTCGGAGAATATCAGCCGATCAATCCGGCCAATACGCCCGAAGCCCGGGCGCAAAACCGGCGGATCGAGTTGAAACTGACGGAACGCTAAAGCATGTCGCGCCAAATCGAATTCACCGCCCCGACCGAACGCATTTGCTTGCGCGAACGCTGCCTCGGCCGGGGTGGTGAATACTCGAATCTGATCAAGTGCGACACGCTCTAAAGCGCTTTGCGTTTGATCTGAATCGACATGACCACCGAACGCCATTGCCTTGGCAATCGCTGCCTCGGCGGTCATGCCGATGCCTGTATCAAATAAAACGCAAAGCGCTGTAGGCGGATTATTCAACGTCGATGGCAATGGTTCGTTTGGCCAGAATGGCCCCGTCACGCAGCAAGGTTGCCGTGCCGTGGTAGCGACCATTGGGCCAGCCAGTGGACGGGGTGCGTTTGCCCGCGGCGCGGAACAGCTGGGCTTGATGTTTTTCAAATGTTTCGCTGTGGCGGATGACTTCGCCCTTTGGTCCGGTGATCAGCAGTTCGATCACGTCGCCCTTGTTCGTACCGAAAGCATAGCCCCAGAACACCAATGCTGCCGCGTTTGCGGGCAGGCTGTTTTTGGCAGCGGTGCCGGCTTTGATGTCAGCGTAATCCGGCAGGCCATCCATAAATCCGACCGCGATCAGCCCGCTATCAACATAGGCGATGTCGTTTTGCCACAGGCTGTGGGGGGCGGGATCATTGCAGGTCAGGGTCTGGTCGGCATCAAAGGGATCTACCTCATCGCCATTTTTACGCACAGAAAGGTGGATATGGGGGAACTGGGTTTTACCACTTAACCCCACTTGGCCCAATGGATCGCCCTGCATGACTGTTTGCCCCGCTTTCACGCGGATTGAGCCCTGTTTCATATGGCAATACTGGGTTTCCCAGCCGTCCGGATGGCGTAACACCACGCCATTCCCGCATTCCTTGTCGGTGATATCCGGCGCGCCGGGACTGCCAAGGGCGATGTCCGGCATGGTATTGCGCGTGGCAACCACCACCCCCGCGCTGGCGGCCAGAACATCTACACCCGCCTGCATTGCGGCAAGGCTGGGTAGGGCAAAATCGGTGCCTTTGTGCCCGTCATAACCAAGAGAGCCGCATGCAAAATCCGAAAACTGTGGTCCCGGATTGCGGTCAACGTAGTTCTGGATATGGCAATCCCGAGCCAACGTGCAGTCCAGCGGCAGGCCCAAGGCAATATCCTGTGCCACCGCCGGGGTGGCCAGGAAAAGCGCGAACAACAGGCCCTTGCGGATCATTCGGCGGTCAGCAATGGCGGTTTGTTGCCGGACAGGCGCTGTTTTTGCATTGGCAGGATTTCGATATTCAGCTTGCCACCCTTGACGCCAACCTTGACCAGACCACCTTTGGCGAGTTTGCCGAACAGCAGTTCTTCGGCCAGCGGTTTCTTGACGTGTTCCTGAATGACACGGGCCAGCGGGCGGGCGCCCATCTTGTTGTCATAACCCTTGTCGCCCAACCAGTCAGCCGCGGCTTTGGTCAGCTCGATCGACACATTGCGATCCATCAGTTGCGCTTCCAGTTGCAGCACGAATTTCTCGACCACCTGCGCGATCACATCCTTGCCCAGCGGGGCAAAGCTGACCACCGCGTCCAGACGGTTGCGGAATTCCGGCGTAAAGGTGCGCTCGATCGCGGCCGTATCCTCGCCCTCGCGGCGCTCGCGGCCAAAGCCGATCGCCTCTTTCGCCATTTCGGATGCACCGGCGTTGGTTGTCATAATCAGGATCACATTGCGAAAATCCACCGTGCGCCCGTTATGGTCGGTCAGTTTGCCGTGGTCCATCACCTGCAACAGGATGTTGTAGACATCCGGATGCGCCTTTTCCATTTCGTCCAGCAGCAGCACGCAATGGGGGTGTTGATCGACACCATCGGTCAGCATACCGCCCTGATCAAACCCGACATAGCCCGGAGGCGCACCGATCAGGCGTGAAACCGCGTGTTTTTCCATGTATTCCGACATATCGAAACGCAGCATTTCCACGCCCAGAACATCGGCCAGTTGTTTTGCAACCTCGGTCTTGCCCACACCCGTCGGGCCGGCAAACAGATAGTTGCCGATGGGTTTTTCCGGTTCGCGCAGACCCGCGCGCGCCAGTTTGATGGCCGAGGCCAGCGCCTCGATCGCCGGATCCTGTCCGAACACCACCCGTTTCAGGGATTTTTCCAGATCGCGCAGCACTTCGGTATCGTCCTTGGAGACGTTTTTCGCGGGAATCCGCGCCAGTTTTGAAACAACCGCCTCGATTTCCTTTACGCCAATTGTCTTGCGCCGTTTGCTTTCGATCACCAGATGCTGTGCCGCACCGGCCTCGTCGATCACGTCGATGGCTTTGTCGGGCAGCTTGCGGTCGGTCATATAGCGGGCCGACAGCTCCACAGCGGTTTTGATCGCATCCATCGTGTAACGGATGCCGTGGTGTTCCTCGAAATAGCTTTTCACACCTTTCAGGATTTTGATCGTATCCTCGACAGACGGCTCGTTCACATCAATCTTCTGGAACCGGCGCGACAGGGCGCGGTCCTTTTCGAAATGCTGGCGGAATTCCTTGTAGGTGGTTGACCCCATGCAGCGCAGCTTGCCGCCCTGCAAGGCCGGTTTCAACAGGTTGGAGGCATCCATCGCCCCGCCTGATGTTGCGCCAGCACCGATGATGGTGTGGATTTCGTCGATGAACAGCACCGCATTGTCGTGCTCTTCCAGTTCGGTCATCACCGCCTTTAGCCGTTCTTCGAAATCGCCACGGTAACGGGTGCCGGCCAGCAGCGCGCCCATATCAAGCGAATAGATCGTGGTGTGGGCCAGAACCTCGGGCGTTTCGCCATGCACGATCTTGCGCGCCAGGCCTTCGGCGATCGCGGTTTTGCCAACGCCCGGATCGCCCACCAGCAGCGGGTTGTTCTTGCGGCGGCGGCACAGCACCTGAATGCAGCGCTCGACCTCGTGATTGCGACCGATCAGCGGATCAATATCGCCCTTGGCGGATTTTTCATTCAGATCGACGCAGTATTTCGACAGTGCGGTTTCTTTTTCGCCTTCGCCATCGATTTCAAAGGCTTCTTCGCCGAATTCATCCGCGCCGGTCAGGGGGCGGGATTCGCTGAAATCCTCGTTCTTGGCCACGCCGTGGGCGATGAAATTCACCGCATCATAGCGGGTCATGTCCTGTTCCTGCAAAAAGAACGCCGCATTGGATTCGCGTTCGGCAAAGATGGCGACCAGCACGTTGGCCCCCGTCACTTCGGTCCGGCCCGAGGATTGCACATGGATCGCCGCGCGCTGGATCACCCGCTGGAAGGCAGCCGTTGGCACCGCTTCAGAGCCTTCGATGGTGGTTTCCAGCGTCGCCAGATCATCGTCAATGAATTCAATCAGGGATTTGCGCAACGCCTCGAGATCGACATTGCAGGCCTGCATCACCTTGGCGGCGTCCGGTTCGTCAATCAGGGACAGCAACAGATGCTCCAGCGTCGCCAGTTCATGGCGGCGGGCATTGGCCAGGGCCAGTGCGGAATGGATTGCCTGTTCGAGGGTATTTGAAAATGACGGCACGCGCTTGGTTCCTTTGCAGTTCAGGCGGATGATCCACCTATGACC
>WGBJ01000319.1 GCA_015494385.1 Marinosulfonomonas sp. | reverse complement strand
GTGTTCATGGTGGTGCTGGTGGGGGCCGGACTGGTGCAGGTGTTTGACGCCTATCCGGTCAGCTATACGGTGCTGAAAGTGGTCAGCGTGGCCTATCTGCTGTATCTGGCGTGGAAAATCGGCTCTAACCGCAAACCGCCCAAGGGGGCCAAAACCGGCAGCAAACCGATGGCATTCCTGCAAGCGGCGGCGTTTCAATGGGTCAATCCAAAGGCGTGGAGCATGGCCCTGACCGCATTGGGCGTCTACGCCCCGCCCACACCAACATTTGCCGATATCGTGGTGGTGGCCGTTGTTTTCGGCCTTACCAACCTGCCCGCCATTTCCATATGGGCAATGATGGGCCAGCAAATGAGCCGTTTTCTGAACACCCCGCGCCGGTTGCGAATATTCAATATCACAGCCGGATTGCTGCTGGTGGCAACCTTGTATCCGATCCTGGCGTCCTGACCCAAAGGCGTGCCTGCGGCACACACTATTTTTGGCCCCTTTGGGCATTGCCTGCGGCGCGGATACTTGTACCAAGAAGAAGGGGATGGTGTTTCTTCTTGGTATAAATATCCCCGCCGGAGGCATCCTGCGCGAGCCCCGACAGGGGCGAGCGCGGGTCGACGGGCGTTAGCCCGGCGAAACCGGATCAGAATGGCACATCGTCGGCCCGATCTGCCGGCACCACAAAGCGCGCAACGATCTTTTTTGCGCCAGCGCGCTCGAATTCGATATCCAGCTTGTCACCCTCGATCCCCATTACATAGCCATAGCCGAATTTCTGATGGAACACCCGTTCCCCCTTGGAAAACGCCGCATTCGCCGTGATGTCGATCACCGCCTTGCTGGCCTCGCGTGGTTGCCCCATGCCATGCCCCGCCTTGCGCGCCTGCATCCGCCGCCAACCCGGTGAATTATAGGCGTCCGCCCGCTGCGCCTTGTCCTCCATCGCGACATTCGGCGAGGCCGCCCCGTAGCCGCCGCCATACAGGCCCGGCGGGGTCAGCACCTCGACATGTTCTTCCGGTAATTCGTCAATGAACCGCGAGGGCAGTTGCGATTGCCATTGCCCGTAAACCCGCCGGTTGGCGGCAAAGGAAATGGTGCAAAGTTCCTCGGCCCGCGTGATGCCGACATAGGCCAGCCGCCGTTCCTCCTCCAGCCCCTTGATCCCGCTTTCATCCATGCTGCGCTGGCTGGGGAACAGACCGTCCTCCCAGCCCGGCAGGAACACGGCGGGGAATTCCAGCCCCTTGGCCGCGTGCAGCGTCATGATGGTCAGCTTTTCTTCGGAATCCTCGGAGGCATTGTCCATGATCAGCGCGATATGTTCCAGAAACCCTTGCAGGTTTTCAAACTGTTCCAGCGCCTTGATGAGTTCCTTCAGGTTCTCCAGCCTTCCTGCTGCCTCGGGCGTTTTGTCCTTCAGCCACATGTCGGTATAGCCGCTTTCCTCGAGGATCACCTCGGCCAGTTCCACATGGCTGGCGCTTTCATCCGCAGCCACCCGCGCCCAGCGCGCGAAACCGCCGACCAGCGCCTGCAACGCGCCCTTGGCCTTGCCCTTGATCTCGCCGGCCTCTAGCAGCATCCGTGTGGCCATCAGCAACGGCACGCCATTGTCCCGCGCCGCCCGCTGGATGGTTTGCAACGCCTTGTCTCCCACCCCGCGTCGCGGCGTGTTGACGATGCGCTCAAACGCCAGATCGTCCTCGGGCGACACGGTAACGCGGAAATAGGCCATCGCGTCGCGGATCTCCATGCGCTCGTAGAACCGGGGGCCACCGATCACACGATACGGCAGGCCGATGGTCAAAAACCGGTCCTCGAACGCCCGCATCTGGTGGCTGGCCCGCACAAGGATCGCCATATCGTCCAGCGACATCGGCGCCTGCCCGCGTGTGCCACGTTGCATCGCTTCGACCTCGTCACCGATCCAGCGCGCCTCTTCCTCGCCGTCCCAATGGCCGATCAGGCGCACCTTGTCGCCCTCGTTCTTCTCGGTCCACAGGGTCTTGCCCAGCCGTCCCTCGTTGGCGGCAATCACGCCCGAGGCCGCGCCTAGAATGTGATGGGTCGAGCGGTAATTCTGCTCCAGTTTGACAACCGTCGCGCCGGGGAAATCGGTTTCAAACCGCAGGATATTGCCCACCTCCGCCCCGCGCCAGCCATAGATCGACTGGTCATCATCGCCCACGCAGCAGATGTTCTTGTGTCCCCCCGCCAACAGCCGCAGCCACAGGTATTGTGCCACGTTGGTGTCCTGATATTCGTCTACAAGGATGTATTTGAACCAGCGCTGGTATTGTTCCAGCACATCCGGCTGGGTTTGGAAAATTGTCACCACATGCAGCAGCAGATCCCCGAAATCCACCGCGTTCAGGGTTTTCAGGCGGGCCTGATAGGCGGCGTACAGCTCGCCCCCCATGTTGTTGAACGCCCCCGCCTCGGCGGCAGGCACTTTTTCGGGCGTCCAAGCGCGGTTTTTCCAGCCGTCAATCACCGAGGCCAGCGCGCGGGCGGGCCAGCGTTTATCGTCAATATTCGCCGCTGCCAGAAGCTGTTTCAGCAGGCGGATCTGGTCGTCGGTATCCAGAATGGTGAAATTGCTTTTCAGCCCTACCAGCTCGGCGTGACGGCGCAGCAGTTTGACACAGATCGCATGAAAGGTGCCCAGCCACGGCATGCCCTCGACCGTCTCGCCCAGCATCTGCCCCACGCGGTCCTTCATCTCGCGCGCGGCCTTGTTGGTAAAGGTCACGGCCAGCACCTCGTTCGGGCGGGCGCGGCCGGTGTTCAGCAAATGCACAATCCGCGAGGTCAGCGCCTTGGTCTTGCCGGTGCCGGCCCCTGCCAGCATCAGTACCGGCCCGTCCATGGCTTCGACCGCACGGCGTTGTTCAGGGTTCAGCCCGTCCAGATAGGGCGCAGGGCGCGCGGCCATCGCGCGGGCGGCAAGGCCGGTCGGGGCGGGGATATCGTCAGAATGGCTCATGGCGACTTGGGTAAACGAAATGAGCGGCGAGATAAAGGGGTGTTCATATTATGTTCCGATCTTGCCTGCTGACCATCCCCGACCTGAAACAGAAAACAATGATTGCAATCTGGCGTTGTTTGACGAAACATGTATCCAGTTTTTATGGTCATTCCAGTCAAGGTAAACAATGAAAAAATCAATCGTGATCACTTTGCTGGCAAGTCTCTGGGCAACAGTTGTCATCGCCCAGAATGCGGAAACCGCAATTGATATTCAGCAAAAAATTGATGCCATCGTCACTGAAGCAGTCAACGCCGCCCCAAAGATTGAAGATGAACTGTTTGCAATTCTGCCAACACCACAAGGCTGGACATGCCAACGACAGGACCTCCGCGAGCAAAACAGCCAACGTGGCATTGCCGTTATCCCCAGTGTTTCAGCCACCTGCACGCATGAATTTACATCACTGCGCATTACTATATTACTTGCCCCGGAAACGGCCGATATTTATTGCCAGCAAGTCGATTTGAGACAACGCCAAATCGCAGAAGGCAAAGTAAAACCCGACCTGTTCCAATTCTTTATCAACGACACTTGGAAAATACAGCACGCATCAGTTATTACCGGATGTGCAAAGAATGGTCTTGCATTTACGGCCCATGGCGACCGTTCAGAACAAGCCTTGGCGCGCGGACCTGCTGTAATCAATCAGTTCCTTGAAGCTCTTGTTCTTTCCGACGTCAGCTCGATATTGAACGAGGCAGACGCCTCTGCACAGGTAGAACGGCTAAATCACCTTACTGACCTATTGTTTAAACAATCCTGGAACATGGTCAAAATTATCCCTACGCCATCGGAAGCTGTTGTAACAATTATGCGCCCCGTATCGCAGGAAATCAGGGGGAAAATCATTGCTCCGCTTCTGTTGGAGTTAGGTGCAGCACCCGCAGTGACTGCCAATATTACGACTAAGGACTGTAAGGTAATGGTCACGCTTTCCGCTGGTCCCAACAGTTTGCTTGAAGCAAAAACCACCGGTCAAAGATGGGCACGAAAAGGCGGGGTTGACGGGCATATTGAGGGCGTATTCCTCCGCCGCAATACCGACCGTTTTGTTGGCCAAGAAAGGGTGGATGGCACCGGTATCGAGGCTCTTGTCGATGACAGCGTTCTTGTAAGGGTCATTATTCCCGGCAATAAACCATGCGTGAACGATCCGAAAATTGTCCAAACCCTGTTTGATCAGATCATCAGCCACGACCTGTCGGTTTTTAAACGCCCGATGTAACAGGCTGGACGGGCAGCGATAGTTTATAAACTACAGAAGACCGGGTAGTCCCTCTTCCCCCATCCCCCGCAACCCGCTAACACTCTGCCTATGACCCTGCACAGCACCCACCCTTCCCTTGCCGATCTGCGCCACCGCGCCCGCAAGCGCATTCCGCATTTCGTGTGGGAGTATCTGGACAGCGCCACAGGGGACGAGGCGACCAAGCATCGCAATCGTGCAGCCCTTGATGACATCCTGTTGAAACCCAGCGTCCTGCATGGCGAATTCACGCCCGATCTGACCACCCCCCTGATGGGCCGCAGCTATCCCCTGCCCTTTGGCATTGCGCCGGTGGGCATGTCGGGGCTGATCTGGCCGGGGGCGGAGCAGATGTTGGCCACACTTGCCGCGCAAACCGGCATTCCCTACACCCTGTCCACCGTCGCCAGCCAGCCGCCCGAGGCTGTGGCGGGCCATATCGGCGATCAGGGCTGGTTCCAGCTCTATCCGCCGCGTGATCCGGTGATCCGCACCGACATCCTGAACCGCGCCAAGGCGGCCGGTTTTCACACGCTGGTGCTGACGGTTGACGTGCCCGTGGCCAGCCGCCGTGAACGGCAGGTGCGCAGCGGGCTGACCAATCCGCCGCGTCTGACACCGCGCCTGTTGGCGCAAGTGGCGCGTTGTCCCGCATGGGCGCTTGGCACGTTGAAACACGGGATGCCGCGGTTGCGGTTGATGGAAAGCTATCAGAAATCCGCCGCGGCGCTCTCATCCACCGAACATATCGGCTATCTGCTGCGCACCTCGCCCGATTGGGAATACTTGCGCGAATTGCGCAGCGAGTGGGACGGGCCGCTGGTGGTCAAGGGCGTGTTGAACCCCGAGGACGCCCAGCGCCTGCAAAACGAGGGTGTGGATGCGGTTTGGGTGTCAAACCACGCTGGTCGCCAGTTTGCCGGTGCGCCCGCCTCCATCACCGCCCTGCCCCTGATCCGTGCCGCTGTGGGGCCGGATTATCCGCTGATCTTTGACAGCGGGATCAAGGGCGGGCTGGATATTCTGCGGGCCATCGCGCTGGGGGCGGATTTCGTGATGCTGGGGCGGGCGTTTCATTATGGCCTCGGGGCGTTTGGCGCCAAAGGTGCGGCGCATGTGGTGGATATTCTGCGGGCCGATCTGGAATCGAATATGGGGCAGATCGGGGCGCGGTGTTTGAAGGATGTGAAACAGCGCCTTTGGGCATAGTCTCCTTGCCTAACGGTTTCGTAGAAATGGCAGCGCCCGACCTGGTGGGCGCGTGGTGCGGCGAGTTTGCTAAAGATACGGGTGCAGGTACTCGAACATATCGACCAGACACCATGCTGCAATAGCGCCCTCCATGGGGAGGTCGGGCGCTGTCATTTCTGCGAAATGACGGGGAAAATCAGAAAACCGCCGGATTTATCAAAACAGGTGCATGCAAAAAACAACACACTCTAGTCAAATCCTTTCACAAACCTTACAACCCCCTCAAACCCTGTCCTTCGTCAGGGGAGCAGCGACCAGACCCACAGGGAGGCCACATGCCCGAATTCAACAAAATCCTGATTGCCAATCGCGGCGAAATCGCCATCCGCATCATGCGCGCCGCCAACGAGATGGGCAAGAAAACCGTCGCCGTTTTTGCCGAAGAGGACAAGCTGGGCCTGCACCGTTTCAAGGCCGACGAGGCCTACCGCATTGGCGAGGGCATGGGGCCGGTCGCGGCTTACCTTTCCATCGAGGAAATCATCAGGGTTGCCAAAATGTCGGGCGCCGATGCGATCCACCCGGGCTATGGCCTGCTGTCGGAAAACCCCGATTTCGTCGATGCCTGCACCGAGGCGGGCATCACATTCATCGGCCCCAAGGCCAAAACCATGCGCCAGTTGGGCGACAAGGCCTCGGCCCGCGATGTGGCGATCGAAGCCGGTGTGCCGGTGATCCCCGCCACCGACGTTCTGGGCGATGATATGGACAAAATCCGCAAGCAGGCGGCCGAAGTTGGCTACCCGCTGATGCTCAAGGCGTCATGGGGGGGCGGTGGCCGTGGTATGCGGGCGATCCTTTCCGAGGACGAACTGGAAGAGAAGGTTCTGGAAGGTCGCCGCGAGGCCGAAGCGGCCTTTGGCAACGGCGAGGGCTATCTGGAAAAGATGATCACCCGCGCCCGCCATGTCGAAGTGCAGATTCTGGGCGATCAGGCCGGCAACATCTATCACCTGTATGAACGCGACTGTTCGGTGCAGCGCCGCAATCAAAAGGTGGTCGAACGCGCCCCCGCCCCTTACCTGACCGAAGAACAACGCGCCGAAATCTGCGACCTTGGCGTGCGCATTTGCAAACATGTCGGCTATGAATGTGCCGGCACAGTCGAATTCCTGATGGACATGGATACCGGCACCTTCCATTTCATCGAGGTAAACCCCCGCGTGCAGGTGGAACACACCGTCACCGAAGAAGTCACCGGCATCGACATCGTGCAGGCCCAGATCAAAATTGCCGAAGGAAAATCCCTGCCCGAGGCCACCGGCAAAGCATCCCAAGACGAGGTGCGCCTGAACGGCCATGCCCTGCAGTGCCGCATCACCACCGAAGATCCGCAAAACAATTTCATCCCCGATTATGGCCGCATCACCGCCTATCGCTCGGCCACCGGCATGGGCATCCGTCTGGACGGCGGCACCGCCTATGCGGGCGGGGTTATCACGCGCTATTACGACAGCCTGCTGGTGAAAATCACCGCCCACGCCCAGACCCCCGACGCCGCCATCCGGCGGATGGACCGCGCCCTGCGCGAATTCCGCGTGCGCGGCGTGTCCACCAACATCGCCTTTGTCGAAAACCTGCTGCGCCATCCGACCTTTCTGGACAACAGCTATACCACCAAATTCATCGACAACACGCCCGAGCTGTTCAAATTCAAGAAACGCCGCGACCGCGCCACGAAAATCCTGACCTATATCGC
>WGBJ01000318.1 GCA_015494385.1 Marinosulfonomonas sp. | reverse complement strand
GGCCCATCTTATGTTCCAGCGACACCACCTTCAGGCTGTTGGTCACACCGGGGTTGCCGTCTGCATCGGGGATCAGTTTGGGCACCATAAACAGGCTGATACCCTTGGTGCCGGCCACACCGTCCGGCAGACGCGCCAGCACCAGATGGCAGGTGTTGGCAATGAAATCCGTATCGGCCCAGCTGATGAAAATCTTGGTGCCGGTGATCGCATAGGTGCCATCATTGTTCGGTTCGGCCTTGCTGCGCAGCGCGCCGACGTCCGAGCCTGCCTGCGGTTCGGTCAGGTTCATCGTGCCGTGCCATTCGCCGCTGATCAGTTTGGGCAGATAAAGCGCCTTGATCTCGTCGCTGGCGTGATGTTCAAGCGCCTCGATCTGGCCCTGCGACATCAGCGGGTTCAACTGCATCGCCAGACAGGCCCCCGCCATCATTTCATTCACTGCCGTAGTAACCGCCATCGGCAGGCCCATGCCGCCGCTTTCGGGCCGTGCGGAAATGCCAATCCAGCCACCATCGGCAATCGCGCGATAGCCTTCGGCAAAACCGGGGCTGCACCGCACTTTGCCGTTTTCCAGAACGGCGGGATTCAGATCACCGGCCCGCTGCAACGGGTCCAGCACCTCGCCGCTCAATTTTCCCGCCTCGTTCAGAATGGCCTCGACCATATCCGGCGTTGCCTCGGCGAACTGATCGGTCGCGGCCACCTGATCCAGACCGACCACATGGTCAAACAGGAACCGGAAATCTGAAACGGGGGCGCGGTAGGGCATGGTCTTTCCTTTTAGAAACGGCTTGGATATGTCAGCAGTAATGCGGGCAACCTAACCGAAGTTGCCCACCTATCAACCAGAACGCAGCGTCAGACCGTGGAACAGATCAAAACCGAAATGCTGAAAGCCGATGAAACCGGCCTTAATCGCGCCGCTGCTGTGCTGCGTGACGGCGGGCTTGTCGCCTTTCCGACGGAAACGGTTTACGGGCTGGGCGCGGATGCGCGCAACGGGCAGGCGGTGGCGCAGATCTATCAAGCCAAGGGGCGGCCATCCTTCAACCCGCTGATCGTGCATGTGGCCACGCTGGAAATGGCCAAAGGGATTGCGGTGTTTGACGACACCGCTTTGCGCCTTGCCACTGCGTTTTGGCCCGGCCCGCTTACCTTGGTGCTGCCCCTGCGCCCCGAGGCCGACCTTTCCCCGCTGGTCACCGCCGGCTTGCCCACCATCGGCTTGCGCCTGCCCGATAGCGAAACCGCACAGCGGTTGCTGGCCACATTCGGCGGCCCCGTTGCCGCGCCCTCAGCCAATCCGTCGGGCAAAATCAGCCCCACCACAGCCCAACATGTGGCCGACGGCCTGTCCGGCAAAATCAACGCCATCCTTGATGCCGGTCCCTGTGCGGTTGGCCTTGAAAGTACAATCATCGGCTTTGATCCCGCCCCCGTCCTGCTGCGCCCCGGCGGCCTGCCGGTTGAGGCGGTTGAGGCCTGCCTCGGGTCGCCCCTCATGGCACATGAACCTAACGCCACCCCGAACGCCCCCGGCCAACTGTCCTCTCATTATGCCCCGACAGCGGCATTACGGCTGAACGCGAAAACCAAAAAAGCGGGTGAATTGAAACTGGGCTTCGGGCCTGATGATCAGGCCGATCTGAACCTTTCGCCCACAGGCGATCTGGTCGAGGCGGCGGCCAACCTGTTCACCCACCTGCACGCACTGGACGCAAAAGGCGCACCCATCGCGGTCGCGCCGATCCCGAACAAAGGCCTTGGCATCGCCATCAACGACCGCCTGAAACGCGCCGCCGCACCCCGTTTTTGACTTCTTCTTGGTAAAAACATCCCCGCCGGAGGCATCCGCCCTCGACAACCACACCGGTCTTGAAATCAACACGCAACGCCCCGTTTTCTTTAAAAGAAAACGTCCTGAAATCTTTGCAAGATTTCAGCTACGCCCGCCCGGCCGTTGCCGACAGCATAAACGGATCAATCCCCAGCAATTTCAACGCTGCCACCCATTTGTCCGCATCCGGCACATCGAACACCACTTCGGGTGTCGCATCACAGGTCAGCCAGCCGTTTTGCTGCAATTCATCCTCGAGCTGCCCCGCGCCCCAACCGGAATAGCCCAGCGCCAACAATGCCTTGTCAGGCCCCTTGCCCGCAACCATATCCATCAGCACATCGCGCGTGGCGGTCATGCCGAACCGGTCGTCCACCGTCAGGGTCAGGTCATCCAGATGGTATGTACCGGAATGCAGCACAAATCCGCGCCCCAATTCCACCGGCCCGCCAAAATATATCCGCGTGTCCGGCGCATCCTGCGCCCCGTCAATCGACAGCTGCTCCAGCAGTTTCGGGAATGTCACCTCGGGTGTCGGTTTGTTGATGATCAACCCCATCGCGCCATCCTCCGAATGGGCGCACATATAGACCACGCTTTTTTCAAAACGCGGATCGCCCATTCCGGGCATGGCGATCAACAGCTTGCCGCACAGGTTCACGGTATTTTCAGGCATATACATAGTATCAAAATGGGGCAGCGCAGGCACATGTGCAAGGGGCGATAACGGCATCCCTCGCCCGATTGTGACTTCCCTTGGCGAAAATCATACCTATGTTCGCCATATGTTAAAACGAATCCTTCTGATGTGTGCCCTCTTGCTGGCCGTCCCCGCCCTTGCCACTGCCCAATCCGGCGGTGTGCCCAAGGATGTGCTAAAACTGACGGTGCTACCCGGCTGGCGCACCCCGTCAGGCACCCATATGGCCGCCCTGAAAATCCAGCTAAAACCGGGTTGGAAAACCTATTGGCGCGCGCCCGGCGATGGCGGCATCCCGCCACAATTCGACTGGTCGGGATCCAGCAATATCCGCAGTGTGCAATTCCACTGGCCCCGCCCCGAAGTAGCAACCACCAACGGCATGCGCACCATTGTTTACCATAACGAAGTCATCGTTCCGGTCGAATTCACCCCCGCCAAACCGGGCCAGCCGCTAACCTTGAAAGGCCGCGTCGATCTGGGGGTCTGCAATGACATCTGCGTGCCCTACAGCGCAAAATTCAGCGCCGCTTTGCCAGCGGATATAACCAAAGCCGATCCGGTCATCCGCTCTGCCCTGGCCAAACAACCCATGCCCGCCAGCAAGGCCGGCGTGCGCAAGGTGGTCTGTTTGATCGAACCCATTTCCGACGGGCTGCGCGTGACCACCACCATCACCATGCCCTCGACGGGGGCTGACGAAGTAACCGTGATCGAAGCACCGGATCAAAACATCTGGGTATCCGAGGCCATCAGCAACCGCAGCGGCAACACCCTGACAGCGATCACCGAAATGGTGCCGCCCTCCAACGCGCCTTTCATGCTGGATCGCTCGAAAATCAGGATCACCGTGATGGGGTCGAAACGCGCTGTGGATATTCAGGGCTGCACGGGTTAACGCACACGCCGCCGCAACCCGAACGCCACAATGCCCAGCACATAGGCCAGTAAGGCAAGAGCAGCTGATCCCGCGACGAACAGCCCGAAGGCCTCGGCCATTGATCCGTTGCCCATTGCCAGCGCCTGCGGCAAGGATCCGTTCCACATCACCGATCCCAATGTCGCCGCGAACAGCCCCGCCATCGCCAGCGCAACCACGCCCATTGCCAGTGCAATACCGACACCCCTACGCCCGATCAGGCGCATAGACCGGCGCAGCGCCCGCAACTGGCGCCCGAAATCCTGCTGCATCGCCAGCAGTGCCGGCACCAGCAACAGCACCAGCACCAATCCGAACCCCAGCCCGTAAACCAGCGTGATCACCGTGGGCTTCAGGAATTGCGCCTGCGAGGATTTCTCGAACAACAGCGGCGCCAGCCCCAGAACCGTGGTCAGCGTGGTCAACATCACGGGCCGTAAACGGTCGGCCGTGGCGTCAACAATCGCAGGCACAAGCCCGCGCTCACGGGCATATTCGTCGACTGTGGAAATCAGCACGATTGAATCGTTAATGATAATCCCTGTCATGCCGATCATGCCCACCACCGTGAACATCGACAGCGGCACATCCCATGCCATATGGCCGTAAATCGTGCCGATAAATCCGAAGGGAATGATCGCCATCACCACCATTGGCCGCGTCCAGCTGGAGAAAATCCACGCCAGAGTCAGGAATATCCCGATCAGACACAGGCCAAAGCCGACCATGGCATCCGACAGGAATTCGCGCTCGTCCTCGGACTGGCCTGCCGCTTTCCATTCAATGCCGAACCGGCTGGCGATATCGGGCATGATCACCTCGCGCAGCTCTTTCATAATCTCGGCAGCGCGGGCCGGATCATCCTCGGAAATATCGCCATTCACCGAAACCAGCCGGATACCGTTTTCCCGCTGCACGGTGGAAAATCCGGTTTTACTGGTGACCGATACGATATCGGACAGCGGCACATATTGCCCGGCCTTGGTGCGCAATTGCATCCGGTCCAGAAAATCGGCGGTCTTTTCCCCGTCCGGCAGCTCGACCCGAATTTCGGCCGAGCGTGCCCCGTCAGGATAGGTCGCCGCTTCGATCCCGTTCAGGCGATTACGCAACACCCGACCCAAACCGTCAATGGTAAAGCCCAGCGCCTGCCCTTGCGGGGTCAGGTCCAGCACCAGCTCGGCCTTGTCATAGGCCAGCGAATCTTCCAGCCCCGAAACCTCGCCATATTGCGAAAGCGCGGTTTTCAGCGCCTCGGCAGCGGCCTTGAGGGTGGAGGCATCCGCGCCGTAAATATCCACCGCCAAAGCATCGCCCGACGGGCCGGAGCGCCAGCCGCGGAAGCTGACGGTTTCGGCCATCGGATGCTGGCGCACCACATCCTGCAGATCGCCGACAAACTGGAAGGACGAATAGGGGCGCAGATCAGGGTCGATCAGCTCGATCGCGATCGAGCCAAGCAGCATCTTGTCCTTGTTGCGCGCGCTGGCAATCGGATGGCCGGTGTTGCCGCCAATTTCGGCCACCACATAATCCAGCGGGTTCAGCCCGTAATCCTGCTCGTATTTCGCCGCCAGTTCATTCGTGGCCCGCTGCATCTCGCGCATCATGGCCAGCGTATCTTCGCGGGTGGCCCCCTCGCTCATCGCAAAGTTGCCCGTGACCGAGGAGCGTTCCGGCGCATTGAAGAAGCGCCATGTCACATCACCCCGAATGAAGTGGCCAACGTAAATCGACAGCAGCAGCACAATCCCCGCCAACACCGGATAGCGCGCCCAGATCACCAGCGCCATAAAACGGCGGAAAATCACATCGCGCACCCAGCCGAAACCACGGTTGAAAACGCGGCTGGGCAGGTCGTACCAGTGTTCTTTGCCGGTGTGGGCCAAGGCATGCGCCATATGGTTTGGCAGAATCAGGAAACATTCGATCAGGGATGCGATCAGCACCACCGACACCGTAAACGGAATATCGGCAATCAGGTTGCCCATCGTGCCGCCCACCACGATCAGGCTAAAGAACGCGATCACCGTGGTGATGGTGGATGAAAACACTGGTGCTGCCATCCGGCGGGCGGCGTTTTCAGCGGCCTCGATCGGGGGTTCGCCCAGCTCCCGCGCCCTGAAATCGGCGTGTTCGCCAACCACAATGGCGTCATCCACCACGATGCCCAGCGTGATGATCAGCGCGAACAGCGAAATCATGTTGATGGTAATCCCCGCCATATACATCATCGCAATCGCCGCCAGCATCGAGGCCGGAATTCCCGCCGCCACCCAGAATGCCGTGCGGGCATTCAGGAACAAAAACAGCAGCAGAACCACCAGTCCCAGCCCCATCAGCCCGTTTTCCAGCAGGATGTTCAGACGGCTGGAAATCATTTCCGCGCGCGTGCGGATCAAGTCGATCCTGACCTCGGGCGGCAGGGTCAGCAGCATCTTTTCCGCGACCTGCTCTACCTTGCCCTGAATTTCAATCGCATCACCGCGGGCCGAGCGGTCAATCCGCACCGAAATGGCCGGATCATCGCCAACGAAATAGGCGCGGTCTCGGTCCACACCCGCCACCAAAACCCGCGCCACATCGCCCACTGTCAGGGCGGATCCATCGGCATTGCTGCGCAGCACAATCGCTGCGATCTGGTCGGCGCTGCGTTTGGCAACCCCCGTGCGCACCCGTGCATTGGCGCCCGCCACATCACCCGCCGGATCGGCGGCGGCTTCTTCGGCAATCGCGCGGGAAATTTCCTGCATGGTTACATCGTGGCGGATCAGCGCTTCAGAGGTGACCTCGACCACGGTTTCCGGTGACGCCACCCCGCGAATGGTGGCCCGCGTTACCCCGCGATTAAACAGGCGGGTGACAAATTCATCGGCAAAGCGCCCCAACTGGTCCACCGCCACAGGGCCGGTGATCACCACATCGGTCACGCGATCACGCCACGCGCCGCGCCGCACGTTCGGATCATCCGCCTGATCGGGCAAGGTGGTTACCGCATCCACCGCCGCCTGCACCTCGTCCGTGGCGCGGGCCATATCCCAGCCCGGCTCAAATTCCAGGGCAACAATCCCCACACCTTCGCGCGATGTGCTGTTGGATGAAGTCACACCCTCGACCGACAGCAAAACCGGCTCCAGCACCTGCACAATGGCGGAATCCACATCCTCGGCACCCGCCCCCTGCCAGGCAACGCTGACGGTCACTTTGTCAATCACCACATCGGGGAAAAACTGTGCCCGCATCCGCGGCAATGCCGCAATGCCCAGCGCCAGCAACACCACCAACAGCAAATTGGCCGCCGTGCTGTGACGGGTGAAATAGGAAAGGATCCCCTTCGAGGCGCCAGTGACAGACATGCCCTAGCCCCCCATCTTTGCTTCGATCCGTTGCACTGTTTGCGCTGGCACCTTGTCCTTGGCCAGTTGCGCCAGAACCTTGGCCTTGGCGGCTTCGGGCATCTGGGCATTGCCTTTGACAAAGGCAATCAAGGCGGCGCGGCGTTCTTCGGACAATTCCAGCAGCGCGGCATCCTCTTGCGTCTCGCCGGGGCGCACCACTTTGACCTTGATGCCGGCACCCAGCAGCGGCGATCGTTCCGCCACCACGTCGCGTCCGACAATTTCAGGCCCGCGCACGATCACATCATCGCCCTGCTTACGCAGAACCGTCACTGTGGCTTGCTCCAGCCGGTCCCCTTCACCGATCAGCAACACATTGCCCGCCGCATCCACAGCGGATGCAGGCAATATAACCACATCGCGCAACTCAGGTTCCCTGACCTTCACGGTCACAAAATCGCCGGGGCGGAACCCCTGTGCCGCATCCAGCGTGGCAAACAGCAATCGCCCGGTCAGCCCCTCGCCCACCGCCGCGCTTTCGCGGCTGATCTGCCCTTGCGCCACCATATCCGCACCGGATGATTTCAGGACCACCAAAACCGGCGCCTTGATCAGTTTGCCGTCGTCATCCAACAGCCGCGCATATTGGCTTGTGGACAGGCGGAAGGACACTTCCAGTGCGTTCGGGTCCACCAGCTGCGCCAGCCGTTCGTTCAGGGTCACAACCCCGCCCTGCACGGCCGTCACACTGTCCAGTGTGCCAGCAAATCCTGCGTAAATCTCGGTATCGGCCAAGCGTCGTTCGGCCTCGGCCAGATTGACCTTTTGCCGTGTCAGGCGGGTTTTGGCGCGGGTCAGGCGGGCCTGTGCCTGCTGCAATGCCTGCCGGCGCGACAGCACGGCCTGACGGGCCACGGCCTCGGCCAGTTCCGATGCCTCGACCGCCGCATCGGTGCCAACACCACGTTCGCGCAGGTTCTTTTGGCGGGTCAATGCTTGCAAACGAAGGCGCGCCTGTTCCTCGGCCGAAGCAACCTCGTCACGGGCCAGAACCAGTGCCGCTTCGGCCTCTTGTAGTTCGGCTTCGGCCTCGACCAGATCGCCCTTGGCGCGTTCCAGTGCAGATCGTGCGTTTTCGGGGTCAATCCGCAGCAGCAGATCACCGGATTTCACCGTACCGCCTTCGACAAAGCCGTTGGCCAGCTCTACAATCCGGCCCGCCGCTGTGGCGCGCAAATCCAGCACCCGCTGGCTGCGGATTTCGCCAAAGGCGGTCATTTCCGGCACCACATCGCCCGCTTTCGCGGTCAGCACATTCACCGAGAACACCCGTTCACGCCGTGGCTGTGCCTTGCTTTCCTGTGCCCATTTGTCCTGCAAGGCGGAATAAACAGAATTGCCAGCCCACGCCAAAATCCCAACTGTCAACGACAGCAGGAACAGGCCAACAAGGCTGCGCCGTAAGAATTGCATCTGAAAACTTCCCTTTGGATCGCGGTCAGTTCTCAATATAGGCAGCATTAACAGCAGTTACCACACCCGCGAAGGGGCTGATCAGTTCACTTCTGACAGGTAAATCCCCAATCCGCCCTTCGGGTGGCGAAATGCCACAACCCAAAGCAGCCCGCGAACCCGCGCATTGACGATGGCAGATTTCAGCTCTGCATTGTCAGCCGACGTCATGTAGCAAGCGGTATAATACCGTGCCGACCCGAACTGGCTGCGCTGTTTAAGCGAGGTAAAGTAGCCGTCATACTGGTCCGAAAAATCACCGTCTCTATCCAGCATACCGGTCTTGTGCACATTGGCGCGGTCCTGCTGCAACACAGCGGCAACATCATTCAGGCGCACGCCCCTTGAATTTGTCAGATCACGTGGCGCAATCAGCGCGGTATAGGATTCAATCACCCCGACCTGTATCGGCTTGCCCCGATAACGCAGTGTCACCGTGTCTCCAGCATCCTCGACACAATCTGCCGCCATACCGGCAACGGGTAAAAAGGCACTTGTTACGACAGCTACAACTTTGAAAAAGTTACGGATCATGGCCGTATTCTCCTTATATATTTGAACTATACGTTTGTTATTTCCGGCGTTTGTGTTCGTCCAGCCGCGGGAAAATCTCGACGAAATTACAGGGCCCGTGGCGGTAATCCAGTTGCACCGACAGGATTTCGTCCCATGCGTCCTTGCAGGCGCCGGGGCTGCCGGGCAGGGCAAACAGATAGGTGCCGTTGGCCACACCGCCGCAGGCGCGGGACTGAACGGCGGACATGCCGACCTTGGGGAATGAAATCATTGTGAACAGGGTGGAAAAGGCATCCATTTCCTTTTCGTAAACGTCCCTGTGGGCCTCGACTGTTACATCGCGGCCCGTCAGTCCGGTGCCGCCGGTGGAAATCACCACATCAACATCTTTGTTTGCGCACCATTCGCGCAGCTGATCGGCAATCTGTTCGCGTTCATCGCGCAGGATTTTGCGATCAGCCACGATGTGGCCCGCCGCTTCGATCCGGTCGACCAGCGTTTTGCCGGATTTATCGTCCTCGATCTTGCGCGTGTCCGAGACCGTCAGAACGGCGATGCGGACGGGAATGAATTCTTTTTCGTTCGACATGGTTTCACTTTTCCTGTTTTGCGGCACACTCATCGCTCCCTGTTCGGACGCTCTTCGTTTGTTGCGAAGAAAGCCGTCAGGCTTGATGAGCCGCTCTCCTGGATTGTTTCATTAGCCAATTTTTTCATCGCTTGTCATGCGCCAGATCAAGAAACGGGAAATTATCCCTCCGACAACTTCGCCTTCAGCGCCAGCAGATCCGCCCAGGCCTCGCGTTTGGCGTGGGGACTGCGCAGCAGATAGGCCGGATGGAACATCGGCAAAACGGGTCGCCCCATCACCGTGTCCCAATTCCCGCGCATCCGTGTGATCCCTTTGCGGCCCAACATTGCAAGACAGGAACTATTACCCATCAACACAATCACATCGGGCGCGACCAGTTCGATATGCCGCTCCACAAAGGGGCGCAGCATGGCGATTTCCTCGGGCGATGGGTCACGGTTCTGTGGCGGGCGCCATGGCAGGATATTGGTGATATAGACCGAAGACGCCGGATCGGGTCCGGCACGATCCAGATCGATCGCCGCCAGCATTTTATCCAGCAACTGCCCCGCGCGGCCAACAAACGGCCGCCCCTCGCGGTCCTCGTCACGACCCGGCGCTTCGCCGATAATCATCACCCGCGCGTCGGGGTTTCCGTCCGAAAACACAAGGTTGCGCGCGCCCCGTTTCAATTCGCAATGATCAAATGCAGCCAGAGCATCCCGCAATGCAGGCAGGTCCGCCGCCCCTGCCGCTGCCGCCTTGGCCACCGCAACAGCATCCACCTCGACCGGCTTCACCGCAACCGGTGCCGCCGCTTTGACCTCAGACGCGGGTTTTGGCTTGGGCGTTTCGCTCACCAGTTCGTAACGGTCCAGCGGCTCGTCCCCGATCGCCTCGTCCGCGCCCAGTTCGACCTGCCATTCCAGCGCGGCCTTGGCCTCGTAATATTCCATTGCAGAATCCATGGGCCCCAAGGTAGGCGCGATTGCCCCCAAGGTAAATGCCTTGCCGCACACCCGCGGCTTTTCTATAAGCAGGAAAACAAGGACAGACACCCATGCGTTTTGACAAAAGACACCTCCTTGGAATTGAGCATCTAAAGCCCCATGAGATAACAGAAATTCTGGATTTGGCGGATCAGTATGTCGATCTGAATCGCCGTCAGGTGAAACATTCCGATGCTTTGGCCGGTCTGACGCAAATCAACATGTTCTTTGAAAACTCCACCCGCACGCAGGCGTCTTTCGAAATCGCCGGCAAACGGCTGGGCGCGGATGTGATGAATATGGCGATGCAGGCCAGCAGCATCAAAAAGGGTGAAACCCTGATTGATACCGCCCTGACCCTGAACGCTATGCACCCCGATCTGCTGGTGGTCCGCCACCCCCATTCGGGTGCTGTGGACCTGCTGGCGCAAAAGGTGAATTGCGCGGTTTTGAACGCCGGTGACGGCACCCATGAACACCCGACGCAGGCCCTGCTGGACGCGCTGACAATCCGCCGCGCCAAGGGGCGGCTGCACCGGTTAAGCATCGCCATTTGCGGCGACATCGCCCATAGCCGTGTGGCCCGCAGCAACATCATGCTGTTGGGGAAAATGGAAAACCGCATCCGTCTGATCGGGCCGCCTACGTTGATGCCAGCCGGTATTGCCGACTTCGGGGTCGAGGTGTTTGACGACATGCGCGAAGGGCTAAAGGACGTGGATGTGGTGATGATGCTGCGCCTGCAAAAGGAGCGGATGGATGGCGGGTTCATCCCGTCCAGCCGCGAATATTACCACCGGTTCGGGCTGGATGCCGACAAGCTGTCCCATGCCAAAGCGGACGCCATCATCATGCACCCCGGCCCTATGAACCGCGGTGTTGAAATCGACGGCACGCTGGCCGATGACATCAACCGCTCCGTCATTCAGGAGCAGGTGGAAATGGGGGTTGCGGTGCGCATGGCGGCGATGGATTTGCTGGCACGGAATTTGCGCGGTGGGAAGAAGGAGGGGATTTATGTCTAATCTCGGCAAACTGGAACAGATCAAAGACATACGCAGTATCTGGGCAGATGAAGCTCGCGATTTCACGCCATGGCTCTCACAAGGTGAAAATCTGGCCCTGATCGGTGAAACCCTGAATTTTGGTAGTGACTGGTTAGAGCTAGTTGAAACCGAAGCCAATGTTGGGTCATTTTTCGCAGATATCGTTTGCCGAGATACATCACGTGACGATCATATTGTTTTAATTGAGAACCAGTTTGGTCATTCGGATCACGATCACCTCGGGAAACTGTTGACATATGCCGCTGGACGCAAAGCGAAAACCATTATCTGGATCGCCGAACACATACGCGACGAACACCGTGCTGCAATTGATCTTCTGAACGATGCGACTGACGATCAATATCAGTTCTTCGCGCTAGAAATAGAATTGTGGAAAATCGGGGGTAGCCCACTTGCCCCTCGCTTTAGCATCATTGCCAAGCCGAACGATTGGTCAAGAATTGTTGCAAGATCTTCACGCCGGATTACAGATGGAAACCTGACAGAACTAAAGCAGACCTATCTTGATTACTGGACAGCCTTTAAAGAATACCTAGGTGATCACAGTCAACTTCGATGCCAAAAACCTTCGCCTCAACAATGGATGTATCTACCAATCGGGCGTTCCTATTTCACACTTACTGCCAATCTGAATACCAAAGAATCATGGATTCAAGCGTTCCTAGAATTTCATGGTGAAAACGGGACCCGTTTTTTCAAAGCTATGCTGCAGCAGCAACACCAAATAGAAAAGGAAACCGAACTTGATTTGGTTTGGGATGAATTGCCGGGCCGTAAGGGCGCAAAAATTTTGGTGAAAAAGTCCGGCGTAATTCCCTCAGATCGTGAAAATTGGGGGGATCAACATAAATGGTTGGTTGAAAAGCTAAATCAACTTTATGCTATTTTCCATCAGCGTGTTAAAAAGCTGGAATTACCTGATGATAGGGAAGAAAACGCGAGTGGTGAGGGCTGAATGAAAGGTCTCTCCAACTTATTCAAGCCTTTGTTCAAACTGCCAACTCCCTCCAAGGCACAAACATGACGAATCAGAGCGAAACCGTTATCCTGACCATTCACGCCAGCCGCGCCGCTTATAACCGCGAGCATGTGGTGCTGTTCCTGATCGGGGCCATCGGCATGTATTTTGTCCTGTGGGCCGTCGGAAACCCCTTCCCGTGGACCGGCATTGTCGGGGCGGCCTTTGCGATATTTATCCGCTGGTTCTATGTGGCCTCCGAAGCGATGAACGTGGTCTGGACCCTGACCGACACCCATCTGATCGGCCCGTCCGAAAGGTCAATCCCGCTGGCCAGCATCAAAACCGTGCGCAGCCTGTTTTCCGCCGTGCAGGTGATCACCCACACCGGCGACAAATACATGCTGAAATATCTGGCCGATCCGGAAGGCACCGTAAACGCCATCCTATCCGCTCGCGACAGGGGGATGGCATGACGATCCCGGCCGGTTGGGAAG
>WGBJ01000317.1 GCA_015494385.1 Marinosulfonomonas sp. | reverse complement strand
GGACAGATCCTCGGCGAAAATCATCGGATTGGGGTCTTTCAGCACGATTTGCAGGATCATCATGATGGCGTTTTGCCCGCCGTGGGACAGCACGATATCCTCGGGGTCAAACCGGCCCAGTTGCACCCCCTTTAACCAATCGGCAATCGCAATCCGCGCGTTCGCCTCGGTCGCCTGACTGGGATACTGGATCAGGTTGTCATTGGGCATCTGCGCCAAACGGGTGTAACAATTTCGGATCAAGGCCTCTTGCCCCACGTCCGGCAACAGCGGGGACAGCAATTCGATCTGGTCCGGCACCTTGGTCGGGCGCGCGCCGATTTCGATCGGCCTGTGTTGCGGCATCGCCTTGGGCTCGGCCACAAAGGTGCCCCGCCCCACAGCCGCCTCCAGCAGCCCTTCATCGGTCAGCTTGGTATAGGCCCGCGCCACGGTGCCCGGTGTGACTTTCAACTGCCATCCCAGCTCCCGCACCGGCGGCAGGCGTTCGCCCACCTGCAATTGTTCCGATACAATCGCCTGGCGGATTGCGTCAGTCAAAGTCAGATATTTCGGGCCATTACCGTTAGATAGATCAGGAAACCAAATTGTATTCATTACAATCTTTCATTGGACGCCAGAAGATTCGCATTGTATCCATTCCCTATAGCGGAAATCCCCGTTTGTATCAATACAATTATTCAGGAGCGCGTCATGACCTATATTTCATCCCACCCCGCACAGCGCCCCGCGCTGTTGCAGTCCCGCCTACCCCAATCGCCGCTGGCGCTGGTGGTGATCACGGTTGCCAATACGCTCCTGACATGGGATTTGCGCCGCCGCACACGGCGACAGTTGAAGAATTTGACAGATACCGAGTTGCAAGACATCGGGCTGACACGCGACGAGGCTTATACGGAGGCGCGTCGTTTGTTCTGGCAGGGCTAGCATCCCCGCTTTGCCGGAACCTCTTCCTGGGGTCGGATTTATCCGGCCCCTTTTTTGTGTCTGATCACAAGATCATGGCCGAAAACATATCCATTAAACCGGTTTAGTGGTTCTGTTGCCGATCAATATTATAATTATATTACAGTCATATGGCGGTTAATCGTGATGCAAATAGTCTGCTATTTCGGCGGTATGGAATAGGTCATCCCTGCCCGTGCAACCGGCTTCTCCTGCCCGTCCGAATAAATCAACACATCCCCCACCGCCAACACGCGGCCCAGTTTCAGGATCTCGGCCTTGCCGATCAAATCCTTGCCCGCCGCCGGTTTGCGCATGAAATCGATCGAACAATTCGTGGTCACCGCCAGCGCCTTTGGCCCGATCATCGCCATCAGGGCCAGATAAAACGCCACATCCGCCAGCGCGAACATGGTCGGCCCGTTCACCGTGCCACCGGCCCGCAGGTTGCGCTCGCTCACCGGCAAGCGCAGGGTGGCGCGGTTCTCGGACACGCCCTCGACAATGAATTCCTCGGTCATATGCGGGAAATGTTCGGCCAGAAAGGCCTGTAATTGTTCCACATTCATCTTCATGCCCACTTCCCCTTTTGCATATCTCTGCGTAAACTTCGCGCGAAACCTATGAAAGAGCAAGCATGACCGACATCCTATTGCGCCAAGACGCCGGTGGCATCGCCACCCTGACCCTGAATTCCCCCCAGAGCCTGAATGCGCTCTCCGACGCCATGCTGGCCGCTTTGCAGGCCCAGTTCGACGCGCTGGCGACCGATACAGACACCAAAGTCGTGATCATCGAGGGCGCTGGCAAGGTGTTCTGCGCCGGTCACGACCTGAAGGAAATGACGACCGGGCGACAGGCCGAAGACGGTGGGCGGGCCTATTTCCACGATCTGTTCACCCGTTGCAGCCGCGTGATGCAGTCGATCACCCGCCTGCCCCAACCCGTCATCGCCAAACCCCACGGCATCGCCACCGCCGCCGGTTGCCAGTTGGTTGCCACCTGCGATCTGGCCGTGGCCGCGCATGGCACGCGGTTCGGCGTGAACGGGGTGAATCTTGGCCTGTTCTGCTCCACCCCGATGGTCGCGCTGACCCGCAACATCCCGCGCAAACAGGCGTTTGAAATGCTGACAACGGGGTCGTTCATCGATACCACGCGGGCCGAGGAACTGGGCCTGATCAACCGCGCCGTAGCCCCCGAAGATCTGGACGCAGCAACGCTGGAAATGGCGCAGGTGCTGGCCAGCAAGATGAAGGGCGTGCTGGGCATCGGCAAAGAGGCATTTTACAAACAGATCACCATGCCGCTGGAGCAGGCCTATGAATACACCGGCGAGGTGATCACCGCCAACATGATGATGCGCGACACCGAAGAAGGCATCGCGGCATTTCTGGAAAAACGCAAACCGGATTGGTAAGGCGGCGGGGTGAACCCCGCCCTACAGCAGCCCTGCGTTTGTTAGATGCTGCAGGGCTTTTTGTGTGGCACCGCCGTGTTGCGCAAGAAAATCCGTGATCTGTTTACCCGTGGCGCCGCTCTCGCGGCTCCAGTGGTCAAATAATTGATCCGGCGTTTCAAGCTTTGCCAGCACGCCGGCCTCTAACGCCTCAAGCGCGGGATATTCGATGCCCCAGATGCTGGGACCAACCACCACGGGTTTGCCAAGGCTAAGCGGCTCAATGATATTGTGCGACCCTTCATCATTGAAACTGTCACCAATGAACACGCGGTCGGACAGGGCAAAGTAGAAGTTGATTTCCCCCAGTGAATCCCCGAACAGCCCGTCCAGATTGTCATCCAAGGGGGCTTTGGGCGACAAAGCATCGTCCAGATCGGTCGAGCGTTGCAACATGTTCAGCCCCGCCGCCTGCAGCCGTTCGCCTGTGGCCGCGAAATCCTTTGGATGACGCGGGACATAGACAATGAAGGGGCGCTGTTTTCCGGCCTTCTTGGCGGCGTCCAGCAGGTTGCGCAGCACGGGGATCAGCAACGCATCCTCGTCCGGTGCGGTGCTGGCAAGGCAGAACACGGGACGTTCCGGCGCGATTTGTGCGCGTAGGGTTTTGGCCGCTTGCAGATGTTCGGGCGGGATCGGCTGCTCGAACCGCAATTCCCCCATCACCTGCACATTCCGCGCGCCCAACTGGCGGAACCGTTCGG
>WGBJ01000316.1 GCA_015494385.1 Marinosulfonomonas sp. | reverse complement strand
TCAGGCCTATACTCAGGCTGACTATGACAAGCAGGTTCAGACCAACGTTGATACCCAAGCGGTTATCGACAGTGTGGTTGGCTACATCACAGCGCGTAACTTCAAGGATTTCCCAGAAGTTGCATCGCTGGTCGAAGATGCGGTTGACCAGTTGAACTTTGCTGCAGATGCCAAGGCCAAAGCCGAAGCCGCGGCTGCCGAGGAAGACTGGCAGAACGCGACACTTTGGGCCGGTCAGTGGTGGCAGTATCAGGTGAAAGCCGCCGATATTGGCCTGCGTGCCAAAACCTTCCTGGACGAACACGGCGCTGTCGTCGTCGAGTAAGGCAAACCCTTAACGATACTACGGGTGGCGTTCGCGCCACCCGTTCTCACCCGAATTAACAAGTCAGGACACGAAATGCGTTCAGCACTCACCGCTCTTATCCTTGGCACGGCGGTCCTATCGGCCGCGCCTGCTTTCTCGGATGCTGTCAAAGATGGCAAACGGGTTTATATGACCAAAACCTGTATGGCCTGTCATGGCCGCAACGGCGCCAAACCGATTGCAAGCTATCCGGCGCTCGCAGGGCAAAACCCGGCCTATCTGCTGACACAGCTCAAGGCCATCAGGGATGGCAAACGCGTGGGCAGTGTCGACCCCGAAACGGGGCACACATATGTGCAAGGCATGGCTGATATTATGCATTTGCTGTCGGAAGATGATCTGAAAAATGTTGTTGCCTATCTGGCAGAGCAAGACCCGGCCAAACCCGAGGTTCTGGATCCCGCGCCAACCGAAGATGAAATGGCAGCGGCTGCAAAGATTTACAAGAAACTGGGATGCCGTTCCTGTCACGGGAAACAGGGCGATAAGCCAAGCAACAAGGCATACCCCTACATTGCCGGTCTGGATCGCGAATACCTGATCCGCGCAATGACCGAAATTCGCGACAAAGTTCGCACATCCGGTAAATCCAAGATGATGTTCGGCACGATCAAACGGGCTGATGATGATCAAATCGCGGCCATGGCAACATGGCTTTCGCAAATCGACCGCAATGCGGAATAAGCAACCTGAAAGGAAGCGCAAAATGAAAATGAAGATGACATCGGCCGTTATGGCCACAGTGCTGGCCTTTGCGGCCCCCGTACTGGCTGAAACAGCCACAGAGGGCTGGAATAACGCTGGTGGTGAACAGGACGAAGCCCTTAACCTGGTGCCGGACCATGAAAACGGTATCGAAACCTACGAGGTTTGCTCGGCCTGTCACCAGTTGAACGGCTGGGGTTTGCCGGACGGGACATTCCCGCAGCTGGCTGGTCAGCATGTGAATGTGATCATCAAACAGCTGGCGGATATTCGTGCGCAAAACCGCGATAACCCGACAATGTATCCCTTTGCCAAACCGTCCGAAATTGGCGGGGCGCAGTCCATTATGGATGTTGCGACCTATATTTCGAAACTGCCGATGAACCCTGAAAACGGGATCGGGCCGGGGGACAACCTGGAACTGGGCGAAAAGCTGTACAAGGACAACTGCGTGCGCTGTCACGGCGAAAGCGGTGAAGGTTCGAACGAGAAGTTCTATCCCCGTATCCATGGCCAGCACTACAACTATCTGGTGCGCCAGTTCGAATGGATCCGCGATGGCAAACGCCGGAACGCCAACCCCGATATGGTGAAACAGATTGCGGAATTCAGCGACGAGGACATGAAAGCTGTGCTTGACTATGTATCGCGCCTGAAGCCGCACCCCGAGATGATCGGCGAGCCAGGTTGGGTTAACCCCGATTTCGACTGGTAAGCATCTGCTACAGCTCGTATGACTACCCCCGGACAGGTTATTCCTGTCCGGGCCTCATTTAACTAATAGACAGGTTTGCTATGGAACAGGCGTCGTCTTCACGCCGCGGTATCGTATACCGTGTGCTGGTACTTATCTCGGTGGTTTTGATCGGTTTTTCCTTTGTGTCACCCGGTTGGTGGGTGTCCCTGACAGCGCCGAACTACCCCGAAGCAACCTTCCCGCAAGGTATTCGCATTCTGTTCCATATGGACAGTGTGCAAAACGGCTGCACCATTCGTGACAGCGACGAGGTGGTCGAAACCGAAGCCCTGAACTGTGTGCATGAAATGGACACGATCAACCACTACGTCGGCATGTATCCAATCGCGTCGGGCGGGCCGGTGGAAAAAGCATTTTCACCTTTCCTGTTTGCCATGTTGATTGTGATGGCGCTGGCCTTTGCGGCCCCGGGGCGTAAAACGCGGTTGCTGGTCTCGGTGGTCGGCTATGGCGGGATTGCCATCTGGATGACGATGGCGATGTACGGCAAAGACGGGGCCAAGCTGCATACCACGAATTATCTTAGCGGCATGGTTGTGTCGCTGGGGCAGGACGCGGGGGATACCAACCGCAATCTGGCCCCGATTGTGCAGATGCTTCAGCAATCACTGGACGAAAGCAACAAGGCAGCGGTGGAAGACGCCGCCGCGAACAAGGACAAGGATGCCCTGCTGGACAACCTGCGGCGCGCCTATAACATCGACAATTTCAAGCGCCCTGCGGACCAGCAAGAGGAATGGAACGGCTCTTTGATGCAGGTCTTCAAATGGCACTACGGCAAATCGCTGGCCCGCTGGTTCAACGAACCCGAGCGCAACGATCCGCTGGTTGCCACGATGAGTTCGGTTGCACAGATCCTTTATGCGGTGATCATTGCCTTTATGGCGCTGATGACCTTTGCCGCGTGGTCGGTCAAATCGCCGTTCTACTGGTTGCTGGTGCTGATTCCGATGGCATTGCCGGTCGGGTTTCTGGCGGAATATGCCGGTTGGCTCTGGTGGTATGGTCACAGCCTGAACGAAATGGGGGCCTTTACCCTGAAACCGTTCATGCCGACCGTGTTCGGTGACGGGAAAGTGGCACAGTTTACCACGCACTCCTATCCGGCACGCGGGTTCTTCCTGATGTTGGCCTCCTCGGCATTGCTGCTGCTGGCCGGTTTGATCCGGTTCAAGCAAGTGCGCGAAGCCGGCGACGCCGCTGCACGGATGTAGCCGGATCATGCGCCCCTTTCTAAGCAAAGTGTTTGGCGCGTTCCTTGCCATGGTGTTTGCCGGCCCTGTGCTGGCAGGCACGCTGCAGGATATGATCGACGCAGCGGCGGACGGTGCCGAAGTGGTGCCGCCCGCCGGAACCTATGTCGAAAATATCGTTATTGACCACAACATCGTTCTGGATGGCCGCAACGGTGTGGTGATCGACGGGGGCGGCGTAGACACGGTGGTCACGCTCAAGACCTCGGGGGCGACGTTGAAAAACCTGACCCTGCAAAACTCCGGCCGCCTGTTCACCGAAACCCATGCCGGGCTGTATGTCGAGGGCAACTACAACGTGATCCGTGATGTGCGGATCCAGAACACCCTGTTCGGGATGAATATCAAACAATCCAATAACAACGTCTTTCGCCGCGTTACTATTTTTACCGGTGCCCAGCCGCTGGAAATGCGGGGCGACAGTATTCGCGTCTGGTATTCCAACGACAATAAATTCGAGGACAACGACATTCAGGACGCCCGCGATTTTGTGATCTGGTATTCGGCCGGAAACATGATCCGCAACAATCGCATCCGCAATGGCCGTTACGGCATCCACTTTATGTATGCCCATAGCAATACGGTTGAAAAGAACGAAATTACCGACTGTGTGGTGGGAGTTTTCATGATGTATGCCAACAATATCACACTGC
>WGBJ01000315.1 GCA_015494385.1 Marinosulfonomonas sp. | reverse complement strand
TCAGTACAGTTGGCTTAGATGAGCAGATGATACGGACGCACATAAAGAATCAGGAACAGGAAGATAAGCGCCAGGAGCAGTTAAGGTTGGTGGGTCTTTGACAATAGCCCCCTCCGGGGCTTTCATCATACTACTCGCTCTGCGGGTAGTATTTGATTGCGGCAGAGTGTCTTTACTCTGTCGGATTATGACCCGGCTGGCTGCCAGCTCAGTGTGCCGGTAAGCGATATTGCACCGCTTGCGGGAGTTGGCTCCCGGGTATCCACCGGTATGGTGAGATTGCTAAAGCTGGCGGTGCGGGTAGCCGTGTCAATGGAAATATTGGCGCACTCAGTGGGGGTTGGGGTGGCTTCGCAATCCAGTTTGTAAGCGTAGTATTGCGACAAATCATTGGGTGACACGATTGTCAGTGAAACTGCAGCTGGCGTCTCGCCAACTGCTATTACTACCAGCCATCTGCCAAGACCGGCGCCCCAGGTGATGCCGGTTACATTGTACGCAACAAGTTCGGATGAATAGTTGGCTTGAAAACTGTCACCGATGACTGCGGTGTCTGCTCCGGACAGGGTAAGCGAGCCAAAATCACCGACTCCCGGGTCGCCACTGCCGCCTGACCCGTCATTTCCTCCGTTGCTGCCCTCTGTCGCGATGCCAATCAGTGTGTCGCGGAAATGTGCCTGCGCTTCAGTAGCCGAAACCATGGGACGGCTGCCGCCAAACAGAAAGTCGACGGTATCCTGAACATTCATTTCAAAGTTGCTGATTGACTGGTTAAAGTTAATGGTCTGGCCAGCCGCATTGGCAATTACGGTGGCATTCAGGCTGATGCCGTTGGATGCATCGCCATCGCTGTCTAGCGATTGCAGGAAGCGCAACAGATTGGTAACGGTCGGGTCCGTTTCGTTTGTTGCACCGGGAACCAGGTCGAGTGGGGTGACGATGGCTTTTGCGGTTGTGCTGCCGAGCAGAATATCGCCGATGTAGAAGCTGACGGTTTCACCAGATGTATAGCTGAAGCGCCCCGCCGAATCGGTTTCGCCATTCAAGCTGTCGGTGCGATAACGCAAGCCCTGTACGGCTGAGTCCAGAAATACGCCGGTTTGGATGGCTGGGTCGTTGATGGTGGTAGGCGTATCATTGCCGCCACAGGCAGTGACAGCCGTGGCGAGAATGGCGATGAATGCAAGACGTATTGACATGACGCTAATTCCTTTTTGACAGTTTATAGATACTTTACAGTGAGGAGGGGAGTTATTGTCAAATCTGGTGTTTAGCCAATTGAATCAAGCGGCGGCCTGATTGTCTGTTGTCACCTCGACACCGTCTTTGAATTTGATTTCGGTCACCACCTTTGCCAGGTAATCGAATCCGCGTAAACGTCTCCACTTTTTCTCATCGACCTACACACTGATGAACATCGAATCGCAGATCCAGCGCGTCACCGTCAACGACACCAGCACCTGGCACCGGGTGCGCATCGGCCCCTTCACCAGCGCCCGCAAGATGGACAAGGTGCGCGGCCGTCTGCGCGCCGCCAACATCGACCCCATCGTACTCAAGGTCAAAAACTGACCGCTGCACAATGAAACTGCCATGAATCCGTGGGTTAACAAAGCAGGGCAGGCCAGCCCTTTCATTCCCCCATGAAATCAATATCATAAATACCACCCACCCCGTACTCACGGATTCAGAAAACCGGACAAGGAGTCACCCCCATGAGACTGAAAGAGAGTTGGGATATCGAGTGGCAGGACCTGGCCAGAATCGAAAGCCCGTTTTTCGCCCAATCAAAGGTAAAAAAGGCCTTCAAAGGCACCGCCCCGACACACATCCGTGGCCTCGACGAGGTATTGCAAAACGACGTCCATGAATTTTCATGCCCGGCCCACGACGGCAGCGACCTGGCGCGGGTACTGTCAATGCTGGAAAGGGGCGACATCTTCCTGGTCCACGACCCGGGCGACAAACCCTTCTCCCCGGTGGTGCGCTGGGAAGAGGACGGAGACGGAGGCCGTTGGGAGATCACCCTGAAAGACGCCTCCCTGTATGCCCTTTCGAGCCTGGAATGGCTCATCGACAAACTGACGAGCGAAAATGGCGGCGCGCCAGCGGGCGACAGCGCCTGGTGGGACGAAGCCGTGGGCGGCGCCAAGGAAATCGTCAACCAGCTGGGGCGGCGCGCCGCCGCCGGCCTGTCCGAATCCACGGGCATCCGCTACGTGGAAAAAGACACAGGGCGGGAAATCGACCTGAACGAAGCCGGCAGAGAGCTGCTGCCGCCCGGCAACGCGGCCCAGGCACGAGGCGCGCAAGCCGTGCGCGACCACCAGGCCAGCGCGGCGCTGGTATCGACGATCATGGCGCTGGCGAGCAAATTCCGCTCCGTGGTGCGAGACCCGGAGACCTTCGCGGCAGACCTCAAAGAAGCGCTGACCAACACCCGAAGCGAAGGCGAAGCCATGGGCAAGGTCGGCCTGATCCAGGGCAAGCGGCGGGTGGAGCACGAAACCGCCGAGGGCTATGGCGACCGCTATCACGGACCGGACGACATAACCCGCGCCAAAAAGGACAGCCAACTCGCCGAATGGGAAGCGAAAGGGAGCAAGACGGACAGCACGGCGGTGGCGAAGGACAAACACGGCAACAGGCAAGGCTCTACGGAGAAAAATCGATTGCGCGCAGAACTGATGGTCACTGACAAGGCCAGGAAAATCGGCCAGCCCTCCAACCGCCAGGGCGGGCCGTACACGCAGGAAGAGATTGATTTGTGGCAAGAAATAGCACACAAACGTGGCAAGAAACAACACATCTCCGTCCACACCAACACCGAAACCGGCATGGTCCGGATCTATGAGCGGGATGAAAAAGGCGTTATCGACAAGAAACTGGACGAATTCAAGATGGAGAACTTCGAGGCAATGAAACAGGCGATCAGGGAGGCGTTTAAAAAATGAACCAACCGGAACAGCAGCAAATCGATCATTGGATCAAGGTGGCTTTGGACGGCCTTGCGCAAACAGAGGAAGACTTTAAAAGCGGCTTTTATGAAAAAGAAGGGATTTCGATTCAAAGCGTACATGCCGGCACAGCGCTATATCACGCCACCCTCGCCCG
>WGBJ01000314.1 GCA_015494385.1 Marinosulfonomonas sp. | reverse complement strand
CTTTTGGTGTAAGCCAGTTCACCTCGCCTCCCCAATACTCATTCACCTTTGATTTTGGGGTTCCGCCATTAACAACGTTTGCAACCTCCCCAAGCGTTTTAACCACCCACCCCTCCCTCATAACAGCCCCCGAATAGTATCCAGTATCTCGGCGCTTTCGGTGTCCAGACGGGTGATCTCGGCGATGATCTCGGCAGGCTCGCGCAGGGGGGCGGCCTCGGGGGTGTTGGGGTTTTTCACGGACAGGTCATAGGTTTCATCCAGTGTGTCCACCGCAACGGTCCATGATTTGTCACTATCGGCAAAGCTGGCTTGCAGTTCAACAAACTCGGTCATATCCGCATCATTCAGCGGGTTGGTTTTGCCCATATTCCTGCCCGGGTCCAGTTGGTAATACCAGACATTGCGCGTCGGTGCGCCCTTTTCAAAAAACAGCACCACGGTTTTCACGCCTGCGCCCAGAAACGTGCCCGACGGGCAATCCAGTACCGTATGCAGGTTGCAGGCCGTCAACAGTTCCTTGCGCAGGGCTTTAGAGGCATTGTCGGAATTGCTTAGAAACGTGTTTTTAATCACCACCGCCCCGCGCCCGCCTGCCTTTAGGTGCTTGATGAAATGTTGCAGGAACAAAAACGCGGTTTCGCCGGTTTTGATCGGGAAATTCTGCTGCACCTCGGCGCGTTCCTTGCCGCCAAAGGGCGGGTTGGCAAGGATGACGTCATAGCGGTCCTTTTCCTGCACATCGCGGATGTTTTCCGACAGGGTGTTGGTGTGGGTGATGTTGGGCGTTTCAATGCCGTGCAGGATCATGTTCATGATCGCAATCACATAGGCGAGCGATTTCTTTTCCTTGCCGTAGAATGTTCTGGTTTGCAGGGTGTTCAGGTCAGTGGTGGTCAGCTCCCCCTTACGCATATAATCATGTGCCTCGCACAAGAACCCCGCAGACCCCACCGCGCCATCATAGACAGTTTCGCCGATTTGCGGTTTGATCACCTGTATCATCGCACGGATCAACGGGCGCGGGGTGTAGTATTCGCCACCATTGCGCCCCGCATTGCCCATGTTTTTGATCTTGGCCTCGTAAAGGTGTGAAAGCTCGTGCTTTTCCTTTTGGGACTGGAAGCTAAGGGCGTCCATCAGCTCCAGCGCATCGCGCAAGGAATAACCGCTTTGGAATTTGTTTTTGATTTCGCCAAAAATCTCGCCGATCTTATATTCAATCGTGTCCGGCCCGCTGGCGCGTTCCTTGAAGCCTTGCAGGTAGGGGAACAGGTCGCGGTTGACGTAATCAATCAGATCATCACCGGTAAGTGCTGCATCACGGTCAAATTCGCCGTTCTTTTTGGGGGCCGCCCAGCGCGACCAGCGGTGATCGGGGCGGATGATATGGGTGTAGCTCTGGCCCATCAATTCGGCCTTGCTGGCGCGTTCCTGCTCCAGATCATCAAGGTATTTCAGGAACAGCATCCACGAGGTTTGTTCGGTGTAATCCAGTTCGGTGGTGCAGCCCGCCTCTTTCCATAAAACGTCATCGATATTCTTGAAGGTCTGCTCAAACATGCCGGGGCTTTCGTGGGTTGTCGTATTTCACTTCAAAGTAGATTACGCAGAAATTGGCCGGTCAGCCATCCCTTTTATCAAATCCGCCTGCATTTCCGTGGTGATCGGGCAATAGGCGGAAAGGGTGGTGATGATGTTGTCATGCCCCATATTCAATGACCACGCTTTGAACTGGCTACCGGTGGTACAAAGTTGGTCGCCATAGATGGTCAATGTTTTGCGAAAGCTGTGGGGGACAAAGGCCGGTAGCCCCGCCGATGTGAATGCGCCTTTGATCACCTCCCTGATTTTGCCCCCGTTGGCGTAGGTATCGCGCGACAGGCCCCCCACCATGAAGCCGCCATCGGGGCTGATTGCCATTTCAGGTTTCGGGAATACCGCATCCTCGTGGCCAAACAGGTGGTCATTGCGAAGGTAATTCACCCAGTCTTGAAAACAGGGGCGATATATTGGATCGACAGGGTAAAACCATGTGGTGAAGGTTTTGGCGTTCTTGGTTTTCACATCGCGAGCATCCTGATAGATGCACCCCTCGACCAGATCAACCCGTTTCAGTCGCAATGATGCCATCGCTCCATCCCGCATTCCGGTCAGCATCAGCAGGGCAAACAGCGCCTTGTTGCGGCGTTCAATGTCTGACCCATCCGGCATCAGTTTAAACGCATGTGACGTCTGCGCCATTGTCGGGTGCGGCTTGTCGCGTTGCTGGTGTGCAATGCGGGCATCCTTGGCGTTTATATTGAAGTATTCGGCATCGGAATACTTGATCCGCGATTTGTAGCCCGGCTGACCCGCAAGCCAGTGGATAAACGCTTTGTTCACCCGTAATACCCCGTCGATTGTTGCTTTGGAAAGGGGCTTGCCGGTGCGGGTGTGTTTAGCCGCCTCCAGCTTCTTTTTGAAGGCCATTGCCTGATCAATATGGAACCGCTTGAAGGGTTTGAAACCGGTGCTTGCCTCAAACTTCAATATCGCATCGGCGGCCTTGTCGACCGTCGCCTGATCCCGCCGCATGGCTTCTCGCAGGTATTGGAAATAATGCCGTTTGATCCGCTCGTTTTCTTCGCTGTATTTCCGCATCAGTTTGCCTGCCTTTCAAAGTGATAGTTTAAGCGGGGGTCAGGTGTATCCATTAGGCTTGCCGCCCATTGCTGTAAGCGACATCGAAAATCAGTTCAA
Organism: Marinosulfonomonas sp.; assembly: GCA_015494385.1. Lineage (GTDB taxonomy): Bacteria > Pseudomonadota > Alphaproteobacteria > Rhodobacterales > Rhodobacteraceae > Profundibacter. Next base: position 6,617 of record WGBJ01000314.1, on the reverse strand, counting down.
AGCCGGGCAAATCTTTATTACTGATCCATCGTCTGCACGGCTTTTCACACCCCCCACAGAGCGCAGACAGTTCGCCGGTTTTGGTGTTCTTGGGGTGATAGTCCACCATCATCCCTAACGGCCTGTGCGCCCGCTTGCAGGACAAGCAATAGAACTGATCGGGGCCAAGCCTCACCCGTGTCCCTTTGCGCCTCGCTTCCAGAAACTCTCGCAAAGCTGCACCCAGTATCAAGTAAGGGCGTTGGCCGGTCATTGCTCCAAGCCCCTGCCTGATCCACATGCGCACAGTCGGGATAGACACGCCCAGCGCAACCGCCGCCTCTTCAATGGTATAGGACTGCGCCGCCTAGATCGCCCTTGGGTTTGCCCGCCTAGCCATCCTTTGGATCTTCAAACAAAGCGCGGATGTCCTCGACCCGCCAAACCGTAGTACGCGGTCCAAGTTTTTGGGCTTTTGGAAAGCGACCTTCTTTTACACCCTGCCACCATGTGGATTTGGCAACGGGGATCGGGCCATTGGGTGCTAGGATTTGGGATAGGCGCACAAAGCCTGTTTGGGGGAAATTTGGATAGTTCATTTTGGGTTTCCTCGATTAAGTAACGTTCGAGGCCATCCTGCTAGAACCAATAAGGTTTGAGGCGGAAAGTAAGGTTTCCGTTAGGGATTCCGTTTCAAATGCTATTCTTCCCAGTGTTCGTTAGGAATTAACGCCGCCGCTTCCTTTAACCATTTCAAAATAGTCTTGTTATCCATACTCAACCCGACTGTCTCTATTTCATCCCTGATAGATGAAGTTGCTGCACTTCGAGTCAGTGTTGGATTGAAATTGTATTGCTCACACGCCATGGCTGCGATGAGTTTAAGTAAAGTTTCGCGCTCTTGCCCGGCCAAGTTTTGTTTAGGCGCTATTACTGCATTAGCCTTTGGTTTTGGACAACGCCGTTCGAGTTCTGCATAAAAATCCTTATGCACATCCAGAGATATTTCATCAAACCAAGCCTTCAAATGTTTTGGTGAAATTGGAAGCCAACCACTATACCCAATTGGAAATTTACGCCGAAATTGCTCCCTGCGTTTGACTAGGTATTGAAACGCTGGGTGGATTTTATCTTGATCTGTCCTTTTAGCAAATGCGCCCAAGGTTTCCTCGCCGATGTGTTTTGGCTCAACGCCAACCGAAAGGATCAAAGCCTCATGAAGAGTATACGTTGCCATTTGGCCCCAATATTTGAAATCAGCTTTAAAATCTTGATGCCCAAATCCACCAGCTATCCAATTCGGCCTTCGTCTGGTTAGATTATTAATCTCTAACCGCAAGAACTCACCCCAAGCGGATCGCTTTTCTTCGGGGTCGTCAAAATCCGAGTGAAATAAAATCGCCAAGTCGGCGGATGAAATCTTTGTTAAAAACGCCCTGCATTCTTCTATTAACATTATACGCGAGCATCATATTTATCAAATGCTTCTGGTAAATACGGGCCGACAGTCTTTCTTAATAGAGGTTTTTTCCAATTGTAGAGATTGCCAAACTTATTGTTGAGCAATTTCTCAATAACGTCATCGTTCATATTACATTCTTTATCAGACAAGATTAGCCTTCGTTGGATTACTTTGCACTATCTTGCCTTGAACAATAGCAATTGGCTAGCCCACCAATCCGCCAATTTCACCCTTTCATCCCAATGCTCTCCCCGCGCATAGGCGCGCCGCACCTCATTTTTCTCGACATGCGCCAGCGCGCGTTCAATCGCATCAGGGTTCCACAACCCGCTTTCATTGGCCAAGGTCGAGAAACTCGCCCGAAACCCGTGCGCTGTCATTTCCTCGCCCGAATATCCCATCCGGCGCAAAGCGGCGTTCAGAGTGTTCTCGCTCATAGGGCGTTGCCATGATCGCAAGGATGGGAAAAGCAATATCCCGTTTCCAGTGATATTGCGCAATTCATCCAGCAACGCCAATGCAGGCGCAGGCAATGGCACATTGTGCGGTTTGCGCATCTTCATCTTTTCAGCAGGGATCGACCAAACCGCCGCCTCAATATCAAACTCATCCCACCGCGCGTGGCGTAATTCACCGGGGCGCTGGGCGAGGATCGCCAGAAGGTTCAAGGCAATGCGGGTGGTTGCCTGCCCGTCAAAACTGTCAATCGCCACCAGCAACCCGCCCAGCGCTTTGGGGTCCGTGATTGCGGCGCGGTGTTTGACGGTTGGGCGGATCAAGGCATCCCGCAAGGCATAGGTCGGATCGCTTTCGGCAATCCCGCTGGCCACCGCATAGCGAAAGACTGATCCGATCCGCGCCCGCAACCGATGCGCAGTTTCATAGTTGCCCTTGGCTTCGACCTTGCGCAAACAGCGCAACACCATTGGCGAAGTGATCTCGGATATCGGTTTTCGCCCGAAATCCTTGTTTGCCAGTTTCAGGTGGTATTCGGTTTTGGATAATGTTGCGGGCGATTTACCCTCTTTGCGCTGTTTCTCCAGAAACGCCGCCCCAACCTTTTCAAAGGTATGGCCCTGACTTTCGCGCCTGATCCGTTTATCTTCTTGCTTGGTCTCATTGGGATCGCCACCCGCTGCAATTTCCGCCCTTGCCGCATCCCGTATTTGTCTGGCCTGCAAAAGGCTGATCGCAGGGTAGTCCCCGATCACAAGCAGTTTTTCCTTGCCTTCTATGCGATATTTGAAGCGCCATGATTTTGATCCCGTTGCTTTCACCAACAAAAACAACCCGTCAAAGTCACCCACTTTGTAGGATTTCTCTTTAGTTTTCAGGTTTCGAATCTTTGCGTCATTTAAAGGCATCTGGGGGTACGCTCATTTTCGGGTTTTCATCGTACCCCCAAATATACCCCAAATCTGGGGGTACGTTAGCGGATCAAGAAAAACGCCGCTGGACAAACAATTACATTAATGCCCTTATATACAAGGCTGAAACGGATGTCACTGGACATTATAAAACGGTGAAATGGTGCCCCCACACGGACTCGAACCGCGGACCTACTGATTACAAATCAGTTGCTCTACCAGCTGAGCTATAGGGGCACTCGGGGTGATTTACGCGCTGAAAACGACTCTTGCAAGCCCGAAAATCGGGAAAATTCATCAAACGGAAACCTAGGCCCCCCTGTTGCCCCGCGCCAACAGTAAAACCGCCAGCATCCCGACGCCGATCACCAGCAATGCCGCTGGTGAGGCCTCGCCGATGTTTTCCAATGACGCTTGCTCATACACCAGTGTCGATAGCGTGTTATAGTTGAACGGGCGCAGCAGCAATGTGGCGGGCAGTTCCTTGACGCTATCCACGAACACCAGCAACAGCGCCGTCATCAGCGAGCCGCGGATCAGCGGGGCGTAAACGGTGAGCAATGTGCCACCGGCCGAGCGCCCCAATGAGCGCGCGGCCATCGGCAGGCTGGGCGATATCCGCCCCATGGCCCCGTCCGCCGCCCCTTGGGCAATGGCAAAAAACCGCACCGAATAGGCAAAAACGATGGCAAAACCGGTGCCGGTCAGCACCAGACCGATGTCCACACCGGTTGCCCATTCGACGAAATCCGCCAGCCTGTTGTCAATCGCTGCCAGTGGGATCAGGATGCCCACCGCCAGCACCGCCCCGGGGGCGGCGTATCCGATGGTGGTGAAGGGCATCACCAAACGCGGCAGGCGGCGACCGGTCAGGCGCACGCCATAGACCAGAAATACAGCCGCCATGACCGTGACCAATGCCGCCCCGCCACCAACGCTGACGGTGTTCCACAAAGCACGCCCCAGCGCCGGATTGGACCAGTAGTCGGTATTGCGTAGCGCGTGTGACAGCATCACCCCGACAGGCAACACAAAGCCGCCCAGAAACGGCAGGGTGCAAAACAGGGTGGCGAGCCAGCCGCGTGTGCCTTGCAGCGGGATTTGCACGATCGGGCGTTTGTGGCGGGCGCCCTCGTGAAAACGCTGGTTGCGGCGGCTGGATTTCTCAAGCCCCACCAGCAGCAGCACCAGCAACAGCACAACGCCCGCGATCTGGGCAGCACCTCCGGCGTTATTCGCCTCAAGCCATGTGGTAAAAATGCCGGTGGTCAGGGTTTGCACGGCGAAAAACTCGACCGTGCCAAAATCGCTGACCGTTTCCATCATTACAATCGCCATGCCAGCGGCAATCGCGGGGCGCACCAGCGGCAGGCCCACCCGCCAGAACCGTTTCCACGGTCCGGCCCCCAGCGCACGGGCGACCTCGTAGGTATTGCCCGATTGCTCGCGAAAGGCGCTTCGGGTCAGCAGATAGACATAGGGGTATAGCGCCAGCGCCATCACAAGGATCGCCGCCCCGCGCGACCGGATTTGCGGAAACCAGTAATCCCGCGATGTGGCCCAGCCGAACACCCCGCGCAGCCAGGTTTGCACCGGCCCCGCATATTCCAGAAAATCCACCAGCGCATAGGCCCCGACATAGGCCGGAATCGCCAACGGGAACAGCAACAGCCATTCCAGCCAGCGCACACCCGGAAAGCGGTACATCGCCACCAGCCACGCCGCCCCGACCCCGATCAGCGCCGCCAACACCCCGACCGACAGCATCATCACCAGCGAATTCACCAGATAGCGCGGCAGGGTTGTGGCCAGCAGGTGTGGCCAGATGTTTTCGGCAGGGTGGAAGGCGATCCAGATCACCGAAGCAATCGGCATCATCACCAACACTGCAATCAGCAACGCCCCTGCGGACCACGGATCGGGGCGCCAGATCGGCTTGCGCGCGGGCATTGCTTGAGTGTTTTTCTCGGTCATTCCGCAAGGGGTAGAGGAAACCGCTGTATCTGTCCAGATTTCCTCTTATACTATACTGTGATTAAAGAAGACAGGAATGGTATTATGAAGGTAATTTTTCATCTTGGAGCCCATTGCACGGGTGAGGACCGGCTGCTCAAGTCACTGTTGAAAAATCAGGGGACACTTACCCCGCAGGGCATTATCATTCCCGGGCCCAGCCGGTACCGGCGCCTGATCCGGCAAACACTGGGGGCGCTGAATGGTGCGGCGCCATCCCATACCGAACAGCAGGCCTTGCTGACTCAAATCACCGACGAGTTGACCGTTAAGCGGTTGATCCTGTCCGCCGCCGATTTTCTGGCTTTTGTGCCTTGGGTTTTTCGGCATCATACCCTCTATGGAAAAGCACCCGAAGTCACCGCAGCCCTTGGCAACCTGTTCCCGGATGCCAGCATCGAATTCCATTTATCAATACGAAACCCTGCCACTTTCATTCCGGCGGTATTCGGCGTCACAACCGGTTTGACGCTGGACAAGTTCCTGTATGGAACCGATCCCTACAGCATTAAATGGTCAAACCTGATCAAACAGATCAGCAATGCAAACCCCCGCGCCCGCGTGGTCGTCTGGCAAAGCGAAGACTGCCCGATGATCTGGTCCCGGGTCATGCACAACCTGACAGGAATCGCCGAGGCGCTGCCGCTTCAGGGCGAAGAAGATATATTGGGCGACCAGCTGACCAACGAAGGGATGAAACTGTATCTGAACTATCTTGCGGCCAATCCGCCAAAGACCGGTCGACACAAACAAAGGATCATAAATGCTTTTCTGGAAAAATTCCCGAATCCGGCCCCTGCCCCTGACGGAGCTATTCCCGATGGCTGGACCCCGGAGATGGTCGAGGATTTGACAGATTTATACGAACAGGATTTGGTCGAAATTTCCAAAATTCCCGCAGTCAAACTGATACACCCATGAGCAAAGCCAACGTGCCCCCCCTGCCCGACACACCATTCTGGCAAGCCTATCAGGGCCGGTTTTCCGGAATATTGAACTGGACCGAGGTTGATAATTTCTGGGGGCGCATATCCACCACATCCGGCGACTGGTTCATCTTCGAGCCCGGGGAACCGGCTCCGGAAAATCCTGCGACAGGCGAGCAGCTGGCCGAAACACTGGCCAGCGCCCAAGCCCTGATCGACAGCCGCCGCGACATGTCGCATTGCGGGGCGATCTATGTCGACAATGTGGAAAACCCGACGTTTATCAAGGTGTTCGACCCTTCGGCGATGGGATCGTCCTGCAATATATCCGGCATCCCGATCCTGCCGCGCTGGATCATCAGCCGGATCAGGCCGGACGATATGCCACCGCCGCCAGAGCCTGTAAAACCGTCTTTATTCAAACGGTTAACAGGGCGCGGTTAGCTCATCCCCAGCGCTTCTTTATACATGTCCAGAACCGCCTCTTCCTCGGCGATGTCCTGTGCGTCGCGTTTGCGCAGCGCAATCAGTTTGCGCATCACCTTGGTGTCATAGCCGCGCCCCTTGGCTTCGGCCATCACCTCTTTTTGCGCTTCGGCAATGTCTTTTTTCTCGGCATCCAGCCGCTCGATACGTTCGATAAACTGGCGCAACTCGTCGGCGGTTACGCGGTAGCTCATATCGGAAGAAGATGTTTCGTTCATCACATATGCCTTTTGCTTGACTGGACCCCTTCCCTAATACCCAAGGCCCGCGCGTGCAAGGGCTTGCCCAAGGCAAATTGATCGGCTGGGGTCAGGACCTGTTAATCCTGCACCACTGGTTTGACAGATTTTTGTGCTGACAAGGCACAATGGCGCAGGAATAGTG
>WGBJ01000313.1 GCA_015494385.1 Marinosulfonomonas sp. | reverse complement strand
TCATTCAGCGGGCTGGTAAAGGCCCGCTCGGTGCCTTCCTTGCGCAACACCTTATAGGCCATGGGGGACAGGCGTTTACGCCACTCCGCCTCGCTGCGCATGATCTCGAATTTCTCGGTCGATGCGTTGATCCGCAGGGTGCCCATTCCAAGGGCCGCAGCCGCGGCAAACCCCGATGTCAGCATGGCTCTTCTGTTCATATCGTCACTCCTTTTGAGGCCCTGATAACATGTTCCCTGCTGTCAAAGGCAAAACACATGGTTTCACAGTTCTGTGTCATGATTGAAATACCACCGCAAAACCAGATGCGCCGCGATCATAATGCCGATCCACAGGAATATCGTCAGGGGGAACTGGTCAAACATCACGAGAATGAACCATGGACCAACCAGAACCACGCTTGCATCGTTCAGAATGTTCTCTCCGCTCCAAAGGCCCAACACCAATATCGCCAGCATCGCCCCAATAACCGTCGCCATAATTGCACCCACCGTTGCCAGCACCCAGCCGCGTTGGCCGGTTCCACCAAACAAGGCGTAAAACATCATTCCGGCCAAACCCGCCCCGATCATGGCGGGCAAAATTATCTCGTCTCCGCTTGCGAAACAGCTGCCAATCGACCGGCCACAGGTCGATATGATAAAGATGGATATCATCAACAGCCCGGACAAACCAATCACCAGCCCTGACGCAATTATACGTGTTTTTCTTTGGGGCATGTTGACGCTCCTTATTGTTACCCTGTTCACTCAATAGGGCAGATTTAAACAATTTTTGCGCAGAAGATAAGCAGCGAATGTGCAAAACCTCCCTGCCCCTCTCTTGCACAGGCGGTAAAATTGTTGCACCAACCATTGTAAGCACTGAAAACGTAAAAGAAGCGGACCGATATCATGGACAGCACCACAAAACCCACCGAAGAAATTTCAGTCCGCGAGGTCTTTGGCGTGGACACCGACATGCCCGTCAAGAAATTCGAGGAACGCACCGACCGCGTGCCCGAAATCGACCCGACCTATAAGTTCGATCCCGAAACCACGCTGGCCATCCTTGCCGGATTTTCCCACAACCGCCGCGTGATCATTCAGGGCTATCACGGCACCGGCAAATCGACCCACATTGAACAGGTCGCCGCCCGCCTGAACTGGCCCTGTGTGCGCGTCAATCTGGACAGCCACATCAGCCGGATCGACCTGATCGGCAAGGACGCGATCAAACTGCGCGACGGCATGCAGGTCACCGAATTTCAAGAGGGCATCCTGCCCGCCGCCCTGCGCACCAACACCGCCATCGTGTTTGACGAATATGACGCGGGGCGCGCCGACGTGATGTTCGTGATCCAGCGCGTGCTGGAACATGACGGCAAACTGACCCTGATGGACCAGAACGAGGTGATCACACCGCACCCGTCCTTCCGCCTGTTTGCCACCTCGAACACCGTCGGGCTGGGTGATACCACCGGCCTTTATCACGGCACCCAACAGATCAATCAGGCCCAGATGGACCGCTGGTCGATGGTCGCCACGCTGAACTACCTGTCCCATGACGCCGAAAGCGCGATCGTGCTGTCGAAAAACCCGATCTACAACACGGATGCGGGCCGCAAGCAGATCAGCCAGATGGTAACGGTCGCCGACCTGACCCGCACCGCGTTTATGAACGGCGATCTGTCCACAGTTATGTCGCCCCGCACCGTGATCAACTGGGCCCAGAACGCCACAATTTTCCGCAACGTCGGCTATGCCTTCCGCCTGTCGTTCCTGAACAAATGCGACGAATTGGAGCGCCAGACCGTCGCGGAATTCTATCAGCGTTGCTTTGACGAGGAACTGCCGGAAAGCGCGGCAAGCGTGAGTTTGGGGTGATGTTGACCAAACGCTCATCAAGCCCTTGCGGGCATTCTTCGCTGATTGCGGCGAGGATGCCCGCAAGGGCTGACGAGCGCCCGGCCGGAAAGATGGGCAAATGAGCAAACCAACCGACAATCCCGCCGACCCGTTCAAAAAGGCGCTAACCGAGGCCACCAAAGTGATGGCCGACGACCCAGAGCTGTCGGTTTCCTTCACCGTGGACCCTCCGGGGGCGACGCAAGACACCGTGCGCCTGCCGCAAGTAACCCGCCGGATGACCCATGACGAGGTGCTGCTGGCCCGTGGCACGGCGGATGCTCTGGCCCTGCGCCACAAGCACCACGACATCGCCACCCACGCCCGCTATGCCCCTCAAGGCGAGTTGGCCCGCGGCATCTATGAAGCAATGGAAAACGCCCGTTGCGAGGCCGTAGGCGCGCGCGACATGCCCGGCACTTTGGGCAACATCGACGCCAAAATCGCGGACGAGGCGATGCGGCGCGGCTATGGCGAGATCACCGATCAGGCAGATGCGCCGTTAAGCGAAGCCGCCGGTTATCTGGTGCGCCAGCTGGCAACGGGGCGCGATCTGCCGGCGGATGCGCAAAACGTGCTGGATCTGTGGAAAGGTTTTTTCGAGGACAAGGCCAGCGGCACGCTGGACAACTTGCAGGATATGCTGGCCGATCAGGCCGATTTCGCCCGTTTCACCCGTCAGGTGATCGCCGATCTGGGCTATGGCGACCAGTTGGGCGATGATCCCGACGCCGAGGATGACGACAGCGACGAGCAGTCCGAGGAAAGCGACGAGCAGGACGACAACCCCGACAGCCAGGGACAGGATGACGAGCAGGAAGAGGCCGAAGCCTCGCCCGAGCAGTCGCAGGACGAACAGCAGGACCAGTCCCAGGCCAGCGTCACGATGGACGACATGGCCGATATGGAGCAAGGCGACGAGGCCGAACTGCCCGAGGGCGAGGCCCCGATGGACCCGCCGCCCCCTGCCCCCGTGTCCGAGGCCGATCCGGACTACAAGGTTTACTGCACCGATTTCGACGAGGAAATTCGCGCCGAAGATCTGGCCGAACCGGCCGAGCTGGAACGCCTGCGGGCCTATCTGGACCAGCAACTAGAACCGCTAAAGGGCGCCGTTTCACGCCTTGCCAACAAATTGCAGCGCCGCTTGCAGGCGCAACAGAACCGCGCGTGGGAGTTTGATCTGGAAGAGGGTATTCTGGACGCAGGCCGTCTGGCGCGGGTGGTGGCGAACCCGACCACGCCGCTGTCCTTCAAGATCGAAAAAGACACCGAATTTCGCGATACCGTGGTCACCCTTCTGATCGACAATTCCGGTTCCATGCGGGGCCGTCCGATCTCGATCGCCGCGATCTGCGCCGATGTTCTGGCCCGCACACTGGAACGCTGTCAGGTCAAGGTGGAAATTCTGGGCTTTACCACCCGGGCGTGGAAAGGCGGGCAAAGCCGTGAAAAATGGCTGAACGCGGGGCGCGAACAGGTGCCCGGCCGTCTGAACGATCTGCGCCATATTATTTACAAGGCGGCGGATGCCCCGTGGCGCCGCGTGCGGCCCAATCTGGGGCTGATGATGAAAGAAGGCCTGCTGAAAGAAAACATCGACGGCGAGGCGCTGGAATGGGCGCACCGGCGCATGGTGGGCCGCCCCGAGGCGCGTAAAATCCTGATGGTGATTTCCGATGGCGCACCGGTGGATGATTCAACCCTGTCGGTTAACCCCGCGAATTATCTGGAAAAACACCTGCGCGACGTGATCGAGATGGTCGAGAAGAAAAAGCTGGTGGAACTGTTGGCAATCGGCATCGGCCATGACGTGACCCGCTATTACGACCGCGCGGTGACGATCACTGATGTGGAACAACTGGCCGGTGCGATGACCGAACAACTGGCGTCCTTGTTTGACAGCGACCCACGCGCGCGGGCGCGGGTGATGGGGATCAAGCGCGCGTCATAGCGCTGCGCGCGGCAGGTATTTTTGGCAAGAAGAAGGGGTGAGGGATGTTCCAGAGTTTCGAGGTGACATCGACGCCCGAAAAGGGACCGCAGCGGCTGGCGCTGTTGCGCGAGGAAATCGCGCGCGAAGGGCTGGATGGCTTTCTTGTGCCGCGTGCGGATGCGCATCAGGGTGAATATGTCGCCCCCTGTGATGCGCGGTTGGCGTGGTTGACGGGGTTCACCGGCTCGGCCGGGTTTTGTGCCACATTGATGGACCGGGCGGGCGTGTTCGTGGACGGGCGCTATCGCACGCAGGTAAAATCGCAGGTCGATCTGGCACATTTCACGCCGGTGGACTGGCCGGAAACAACGCTGGCGGATTGGCTAAGGCAGGCGTTACCCGATGGTGGCAAGGTTGGCTTTGATCCGTGGCTGCATACAAAGGGCGAGATGGACAAGCTGGCCGGTTGTGGCGTGGAACTGGTGGCCGTGGACAATCTGGTGGACCGGATATGGGCGGATCGCCCGCCACGCTCCAGCGGCAAGATCATGGAGTATCCGGTTGAATTTGCAGGGGAAACAGCCGAGGACAAGCGCAAACGCATTGCCGCCAACATAAAAGATGGCGGTGCGGATGCTGCCGTTCTGACCCTGCCCGACAGCATTTGCTGGCTGCTGAACATTCGCGGCAGCGACATCGAGCGCAACCCCGTGGTGCAGGCATTTGCCATTCTGTACACGGATGGGCGGGTTGATCTGTTCACCGATCCCGCCAAGGCCGAGGGGCTGGCGCTGGATGTGCAGCCATGGGAGGCGTTTGAACCGGCGCTTAAAGCGTTGCAAGGCGTGGTGCGGATTGATCCCGATACGGCTCCGGTCGCGGCAAGTGATATATTACAGGGCGCGGGCATCGAGGTGCAGGCCAAAGCCGATCCCTGCATCCTGCCCAAAGCCCGCAAAAACGCCGCCGAAATTGCTGGCACCCGCGCGGCGCATTTGCGTGACGGGGTGGCGATGGTGAATTTTCTGGCCTGGCTGGATGATACGGCCCCCAAGGGCGGTTTGACCGAAATCGATGTGGTCACAAAACTGGAAACCTTCCGGCGCGATACCAATGCTCTGCGTGATATCAGCTTTGAAACCATCTGCGGCGCGGGGCCGAACGGCGCGATCATCCATTACCGCGTTACAAAAGAAACCAACCGCGAAATCCGCAAAGGCGAATTGTTGCTGGTTGACAGCGGCGGGCAGTATCTGGACGGCACCACCGACATCACCCGCACCATAGCCGTTGGCGATGTGGGGGACGAGGAAAAGACGTGCTTTACCCGTGTGTTACAAGGCATGATTGCCCTGTCCCGTGCGCGGTTCCCAAAGGGGCTGGCAGGGCGCGATCTGGATGCGCTGGCGCGCTATCCGCTATGGCTGGCGGGGCAGGATTACAACCACGGCACGGGTCACGGGGTGGGCACCTATCTGTCTGTGCATGAGGGGCCGCAACGGATTTCCAGGGTTTCGGATGTGCCGCTTAAGGCGGGTATGATCCTGTCGAACGAGCCGGGCTATTACCGCGAGGGGGCCTTTGGCATCCGCATTGAAAACCTGATCGTGGTGCAACCGGCCCCTGCCCTGCAAGGCGCGGATGACCGCGAGATGATGGCGTTTGAAACCCTGACCTATGTGCCGATCGACAAGCGGCTGATCAAGGCAGAGATGTTAAGCAAAGGCGAGCGGGACTGGCTGAATACCTATCACGCACAAACCTTCGAAATGCTGTCGCCTCTGGTCAAAGGGGAAACCCGCGACTGGTTGACCCGCGCCTGTGCGCCCTTATAACGAAACGGATTTTTAATGGTTTGGCGGGTTTGAATGTTCGGCAACAGTAACACCATCTTCCAGTTTCGCGGCCTGTTCGGGGTGCCGGTGCATATCGGCTCCAGCATCCTTCTGCTGGTTTTGCTGTTTCTGTCCTTTGGCACCAGCCCCGCGCAATTGCTCTATAACGCGATCTTTCTGGGAATGATCATCGGCTCGATCTACCTGCACGAATTGGGCCACGCATGGGCCACATTGGTTCAGGGAATTCCAGTGCGCCGGATCATGATTTACGGCGGCGGCGGATTTTGCGAACGGACCCGCTCGGCCACGGCCAGACAGGAAGAACTGATCGTGGCGATGGGGCCGATTGTGAACCTGAGCATCTGGGCGGTGGCCTCGCTGATCTGGCCCTATATGCCGGAAGGGCTGTTGATGTGGGCGGTGAACCTGCTGGCCTGGATCAACCTGTTCCTTGCGATTTTCAACATGATTCCGGTGCAGCCGCTGGACGGGGGAAAACTGTTTCATCTGTTCCTTTTGCGCTTCACATCGCAAGCCATGGCAATGCGGATTGCCGGCGGGATTGGGCTGGTGATTTCGGTTCTGTGGTTACCGGCGATGTATCTGGCCTATACAAAACTGGGGTTTTTGCTGTTTTTCTTTCCTCCCATTGGCTTGCATTGGCGAATGATGAACGGCAAACCGTAACCCCTCCCAAGAAAAAAACCCGCTGTGCAGGATTGGGACGTGCAAATCGCCTAATAGATGTGCTAGTGTCAGTGCTCACTCAACATCACAGGGGCGCAGCGCATGTCGGAACATATCAGGATTCATAAAGCCAACGGCAAATGGGTGGTGCGTGCAGGCGGCGCGATTCTGGGCGAAAGCAAGAATGCGCTGGAGCTGCTGGAAGGCGATATGAAACCGGTGATCTATTTCCCGCGTGACGATATTGC
>WGBJ01000312.1 GCA_015494385.1 Marinosulfonomonas sp. | reverse complement strand
GCTCGACTTGCATGTGTTAGGCCTGCCGCCAGCGTTCGTTCTGAGCCAGGATCAAACTCTCAAGTTGAAAAGCAGTTACCTGCTTGTCCTTGACGTTCGAACCTTTGCACATCGCATCTGACCGTTGCAGTCAGATGCAGTCTCTGTTTGTTGTGCTCAAGGTTATCAAAGATAACCGAAAGCCGTCCAAACAGTGAAGCTGACACTACATAATCGGACCGAAGTCCTAGTAGCGCGATATGCTTGAGTTTGTTCATCGAAATGAACCAAACCGCCCACATATCTCTTCAGATACTATCAATTTCAAAGAGCAACACAGACAAAAACAAACCGATGCGCCTTTAGTAGTTCCGGCGCGCCTGCCTGTATGTCTCTGTTTTTTATCCGCTTTCCGAACCATCCGGCCCGTCCCGCGTCCCCTTGGTGCATCTCTGCGCCGCCGGTGAAGTGGTATCTAGGCCCCCACGCGCAGAGTCGCAACCCCTTTTTGTAAAAAATCCAAAGTTTTTTCAAAATAATCAGTTTCCTTAGGAAACAGCCCATTTGGCCAAAAATAGCCCGGGTAAGCCGCAAACGAAAACAGCAATAATCAACACAATCAAAGGCCCTTTCAGCAACTTTCAAAAAGATGCGGGAAAAGAGCGGGAAATCAGGCAGAATCAAACAGGTGGATTCGGCGAATCCCGCAGAAACGGGCGACAAAAAAGATTCGGAAATGTTGGAATGGTGACCCCGACTGGATTCGAACCAGTAACCTGCCCCTTAGGAGGGGGCTGCTCTATCCAGTTGAGCCACGGGGCCACAACCCAGTGAATACGCATATTCAGAATGGATTTCCAGCGCCAATCAATAGCGATTACAGAGGAATGAATTCCAGCACGTCCCCTTTGGACACGCCCTCGCACTCGGCCGGGATCACCGCCAGCCCGTCAGCCAGCGACAACAGTGCCACACGGCCGGAAAATTCGGGTGACATCAGTTCGACTTCGCTGGTCTCTGTCAGCGGGTTGTCAACATAACGGGCCGGGCGAAATTCGATCCGGCCGGGGCGGCGTTTGGCATCACCCGCCGCCCGCACCAGCATCCGGCCAGCGCGCCGCGCCGTTAGCCCTGCGCGTTTTTCCAGCACCGGCGCGCCAATCACCATCCAGGTTACAAAGGCCGACACCGGATTGCCCGGCAGGCCGACGAATATCGCGCGGTCCAATGTGCCGAAGGCAATCGGCTTGCCCGGTTTGATCGCCACTTTCATCACCTGCATCTTGCCGCCCGCCTCTTCAAACAGACGCGGCATGTGGTCTTCGTCACCCACCGACACGCCGCCGGTGGTGATCACCATGTCACATGTGGCGCAAGCATTGACCAACGCGGCCTTTAACAGATCAGGTTTGTCGGGGATGGCGCCCAGATCGACCACTTCGATCCAGTCCTTTTTCAGCAGGGACAGTAATGTGTAGCGGTTCGAGTTCCAGATCTGCCCTGCCCCCAGCGGCTCGCCAGGTTGCACCAATTCACTACCAGTCGAAAAGATTGCCACGCGCACCTTGCGCCGGACCTTGACGGTGCCCGCACCAATTGCCGCCAGCGCGCCGGTCTGACGGGCCCCGATTTCGGCACCGGCTGGCACAACGACCTGCCCTTTGGCGGCATCCCCGCCGCTGGGTCGGATATGTTGGCCCACTGCGGGTTTGCGGGAAAATGTGATGGTGTCACCCGAGACCTCGCAATCCTCTTGCATCACCACCGCGTCAAAACCGGCAGGCACAGGGGCCCCCGTCAGAATACGCAGGGCGGTGCCCGATTGCGGTTTGTCCTGCCCCGCGTCACCGGCTGCAATGCGGCCAATCACCCGCAGGGTCCACGGACCATCCCCCGCCAGATCGGCGGTTTGCACCAGATAGCCATCCATCGCCGAGTTATCAAAAGGCGGCAGCGGAATGGGCGATGTCGCATCAAACGCCAGCACGCGGCCGATCGCATCGGTCAGGGCAACGTCCTCGACATCATCAACGGCTGTGGCCAGCGCCAGCCCGCGTTC
>WGBJ01000311.1 GCA_015494385.1 Marinosulfonomonas sp. | reverse complement strand
TTTCGCCAACTTTCTGGCCCGCTTTGAAAAGGTCCAAAGCCAGTTGGACAAGGTGACAGACGATCTGCTGGGTCACGAGCACAAGCTGCTGAAAGACATCAAATCGCTGGAGCTGATCGAAGAGGTCACCGCCGTTGTCCTGCCCGAACCCGTAGGTGAAATCGTACCGCTGGAAAAGGCAGACGAACCCGTCGCCGCTGAAATCCGCAAGCGGATGGACGAGATCGACATGGGCAACACCAATTCGATTATCTCTTTCGGTTCCAGCGCCCAAGACGAGTTGCGCGAGATTTCCCAGGCGATGCTGGTAGATGTGCGCAACAAGGATGTCGGCCCTGCTGGTGACTCCTTGCGCAATATGGTCACCACCATTCGCGGCTTTTCGGTTTCGGAACTGGACGTGCGGCGCAAACGGTCTTGGTGGGAAAAACTGCTGGGGCGCACAGCCCCTTTCGCCAACTTTCTGGCCCGCTTTGAAAAGGTCCAAAGCCAGTTGGACAAGGTGACAGACGATCTGCTGGGTCACGAGCACAAGCTGCTGAAAGACATCAAATCGCTGGATCATCTGTATGAAAAGACGCTGAATTTTTACGATGAACTGGCGCTGTATATCGCGGCTGGTGAAGAAAAGCTGAAAGAGCTGGACGAAAAAACCATCCCCGCCAAAGCCGCCGAAGTGGACAAGGCACCTGAAAACAAACAGGTGATGAAAGCGCAGGAACTGCGTGATCTGCGCGCCGCGCGGGACGATCTGGAACGCCGTGTGCATGACCTGAAACTGACCCGTCAGGTGACCATGCAGTCACTGCCGTCAATCCGGCTGGTGCAGGAAAACGACAAATCACTGGTCGCCAAGATCAACTCGACCTTGGTCAACACCGTGCCCCTGTGGGAAACCCAACTGGCACAGGCCGTCACCATCCAGCGCTCGGCCGAAGCGGCGGGCGCGGTACGGGCCGCCAATGATCTGACCAACGAATTGCTGACCGCAAACGCCAAAAACCTGCGCCAGGCCAACAAGACCGTGCGCGAGGAAATGGAGCGCGGCGTGTTCGACATCGAAGCGGTCAAACAGGCCAACGCCGAACTGATCGCGACGATCGAGGAAAGCCTGCAAATCGCGGACGAAGGCAAAGCCAAACGCGCCGCCGCCGAACAAGAGCTAAAGCAGATGGAGGCCGAGTTGAAAACCGTGCTTGCATCCGCCAAGGCCCGCGGCGACAAGGTGGGCGACACAGCCGGTGGTGCTGTGCCGGACGCTTAAGTCAGGATTGGCGGGGAATGACAGGGATACGCAAAACAGCGATGGTGTTATTGACCGTTGGCCTTACGGGGCTGACCGGATGCGTAACACCACCGCCGGATAACACCCCCTCCTCGCCATCCACCCGCCCAGCGCTGTCCCAGCCCGAGGTCAAGCCGCGCTCGCAAGCCAGTCTGGAAATGGCTGCGTTCTATAAACAGAGGCAAGCCTATTTTCTGGTGAATGATCTGCTGCGTGTGGACGGTGGCGGGCCGGATACGCCGTTTTTACAGCGCAATCTGGTGGATAATTTCATCCGTATTGCATTGTTTCGTGAATATGACACGAAGGACGGCAAACTTATTGCCAGACCGACCACAACCCGCCTGAACAAATGGCAGGGACCGATCCGCATGCAGGTGCAATTCGGCGAAACCGTGCCGCTGGAGCAACGCAGCAAAGATCGCGCCAGCATTCGCAAATACACCAAACGCCTGTCGCGCCTGACCGGCCTGCCCATCATCCTGACCAACCAGTCCCCCAATTTCTATGTCTATATCGTGGACGAGGAGCAGCGCCGCGCCCTTGGCCCGCCCCTGAAACAGGTCGCCCCGCAAATCACCACCGTTATGCTGAATCTGGCCACACAAATGGACCGCGAACAATTTTGCATGGTGGCCACCTTTTCCGACACGGATAACAGCCCTGTAACGTCAAAAGCGGTCGCTGTGATCCGGGGCGAGCATCCTGATTTACTGCGGCTGTCCTGCATCCACGAAGAACTGGCGCAGAGCCTCGGGCTGGCCAATGACAGCCCCGCTGCGCGTCCCTCGATCTTTAATGACGATCAGGAATTCGCACTGTTGACACACCATGATGAATTGTTGCTGCAAATGCTCTATGATGACCGCCTGCGACCCGGTATGACTGTGGACGAGGTGCGGCCAATCGCGGAACAGATTGCGGCTGAATTAATGGGCGGGTCTTCTTGACCTGCCGCAAATGAAGGAACCTGATATGGGTATATTTGATTTTTTGACCGGCGAATTTATTGACGTCATCCACTGGGTAGACGACACCCGCGACACGATGGTCTGGCGGTTTGAACGCGAAGATCACGAGATCAAATACGGTGCCAAACTGACCGTTCGCGAAGGACAAGCGGCGGTGTTTGTGCATGAAGGGCAGTTGGCCGATG
>WGBJ01000310.1 GCA_015494385.1 Marinosulfonomonas sp. | reverse complement strand
CTGATGGACCTTGCGGGCAAGGGGGCTGCCGTTGTGGTGATCTCTCAGGATCTGGATGAATTAATGGAAGTTTCCGACAATTTCTGCGCCCTGAACGCAGGACATCTGACCCGTCCACGCCCCACCAAGGGACTGACAGTCGAGGAAATCGGCCTGATGCTGGGCGGAATGGAAGAAGAACAGGAGGTGGCGCATGCTTAGGCTGGAAAAACGCCCCGTACCGTCAAAGGTATGGACAATCGCAACACCCCTTCTGGCGGTGATCGCGACGATGGTGGCCGGTGGCATTCTGTTTGCCATTCTGGGCAAAGACCCTGTCGAGGCGATCAGAATTATCTTTTGGGATCCACTGTTTTCCGAACAATTCGCCTCCTATTCACGCCCGCAACTGCTGGTCAAGGCGGGGCCGCTGATCCTGATTGCGATCGGGCTTAGTTTCGGCTTTCGCGCCGGTATCTGGAACATCGGCGCCGAGGGGCAGTATATCATCGGCGCCATCACCGGTGCTGCTGTCGGGCTGGCGTTTTATCCTGCAGGCGGCTGGTATATCTTTCCGCTGATGGTGGTGGCGGGGGCCTTTGGCGGCTGGCTGTGGGCGATGATCCCGGCCATTTTGCGCACCAAATTCAACACCAATGAAATTCTGGTGTCTCTGCTGCTGGTCTATGTGGCCGAACATATCATGTCGGCAATGTCATTCGGCCTGTTGCGCAACCCCGAGGGGCACGGCTTTCCGGGATCGCGGAACTTCAGGGATTACGATGTGGCCGCAAACCCCGAATTAATCAGCGGAACGGGGATGCACTGGGGCGTTGTTGCCGCCTTTATCGCGGTGATTTTCGCCTATGTGGTGATGACGCGGCACATCATGGGCTATCAGATCACCCTTGCCGGCCAATCGCCGCGCGCCGCACGTTTTGGCGGGGTCAACCCGAACCGGCTGGTGGTGCTGTGTTTCGCCATTTCCGGTGTGTTGGCGGGCCTTGCCGGCATGTTCGAGGTCACCGGCCCCGCAGGCCAGATCACCACAGATTTCAATCAGGGATATGGTTTCACTGCTATCATCGTGGCCTTCCTTGGCCGGTTGCATCCGGTCGGTATTCTGCTGGCGGGCCTGTTGATGGCGCTGACCTATATCGGCGGCGATCTGGCACAGTTGATGTTAAGCCTGCCCAAACCGGCCATTCAGGCGTTTCAGGGGATGTTGCTGTTCTTCCTGCTGGCCTTTGACATGCTGACGAATTTCCGTATTCGCCTTGCAAAATCGGAGGCCGCGTAATGGACCTGTCAACAATCAACCCCGTGCTGCTGATTGCCTCGCTTATGGTGGCGGCAACGCCGATCATGCTGGCCGCCATTGGCGAACTGGTGGTGGAAAAAGCGGGTGTGCTGAATCTGGGTGTCGAGGGCATGATGATCATCGGCGCGATCTGCGGCTTTGCCATTGCGGTGGAAACCGGCAGCCCTTTGCTTGGCTTCATCGCAGCCGCCGCGGCGGGGGCTGTCCTGTCACTGCTGTTTGCGTTCCTGACGCAAATCCTGCTGGCCAATCAGGTGGCCTCGGGCCTTGCGCTAACCTTGTTCGGCCTTGGCCTGTCCGCGTTGATCGGCCAAAGCTATGCGGGCATCAAACCGCCCCCCACCCCGAAAATCGACATCCCGCTTCTGTCCGATATTCCGGTGCTGGGACCGATCCTGTTCGGCCATGACCTGATGGTCTATTTCGCAATCTTTCTGATTGCCGCTGTCTGGGCCGTGTTGAAATACACCCGCCTTGGCCTGATCCTGCGGGCGGTGGGTGAAAACCACGATGCCGCCCATGCGCTGGGCTACAAGGTGGTGCGCATCCGCATCCTTGCCATCATGTTCGGCGGGGCCTGCGCGGGCCTTGGCGGTGCCTATCTGTCGCTGATCCGTGTGCCACAATGGACCGAGGGCATGACAGCCGGCGCTGGCTGGATCGCGCTTGCCATCGTGGTGTTTGCCAGCTGGAAACCGTGGCGGGTGATGCTGGGGGCCTATCTGTTTGGCGGCGTCACCGTGTTGCAGTTCAACCTGCAAGCGGCGGGCGTCAACATTCCGGTGCAATACCTGTCGATGTCGCCTTACCTGATCACCATCCTTGTGCTGGTCATCATGTCCTCCTCCAAAGCGCGCAGCGCCATGAACGCCCCTGCCGCCCTTGGCCGCATTTTTCACGCAACCCATTAAGGATCGCCATGACCCGTCGCGATGTAATCGAGATACTGGACGGCCACCACGGTCAGGTGGGGCGCACTGTTGCCTTCGTGCTGCACGCGCTGATCCTGCTGTCGGCGCTGGCAATATCGCTGGAAACCGTCGACAGTTTCCCGCCCGCGATCCACAATGCTTTGCTGTATTTCGAAATCTTCATCCTGACGGTGTTCGTCACCGAATATGTGCTGCGCGTCATCTGCTCGGAACGCCCGTTGCGCTATATCTTCAGCTTCTGGGGCATCATCGACCTGCTGGCCTGCCTGCCCGCATTGCTGTTGATCCAGGAGGAATGGCAGGCCATCCGCACCCTGCGCCTGATCAGGCTGGTGCGGCTGTTCAAACTGTTCCGCACCTCGCTGGCGTTTGACCGGCTGACCCGTGCCTTTTCCGACGTCAAAGGCGAATTGTTAATTTTTGCCATTATCGCCGGTCTGGTGCTCTATGTCAGCGCCGTCGGCATCTATCTGTTCGAACACGAGGCCCAGCCGGAAAACTTTTCTTCTATCCCGATAAGCCTGTGGTGGGCCGTCGCATCACTGACCACGGTTGGCTATGGCGATCTGGTGCCAATCACCACCGGCGGGCGGATTTTCACAACATTTGTGCTGTTTATCGGTCTTGGCGTGGTCGCTGTACCTGCCGCGATTGTCACAGCTGCACTTTTAGAGACACAAACCGCGCCAAAACGGGTAAAGAAGAAAAAGAAGAAGAAACACACCGATTCTGCTCAGGATACACAACAGGGAGACTAACATGGTATCATTCAAATCCATTCTGACGGGGGCTGTACTGGCTCTTGGACTTTCAACGGCGGCTTATGCCGAAGAAAAACTGAAAGTCGGCTTTATCTACGTCGGCCCGACCGGCGATTTCGGCTGGACCTACCAGCACGACCAGGGCCGTCAGGCGATCGAAAAGGAATTGGGCGACGCTGTTGAAACCAGCTATGTCGAAAGCGTCCCGGAAGGCTCGGACGCGGAACGTGTTCTGACACAAATGGCGCTGTCGGGCACCAAGCTGATCTACGCCACATCCTTTGGCTATATGGACGCGGTACAGAATGTTGCCGCCAAATTCCCCGATGTGCGGTTTGAACATGCCACTGGCTATAAACAGGCCGATAACGTCGCCACATATTCGGCCCGTTTTTATGAAGGCCGTGCCGTGATCGGCACCATCGCCGGTCGCATGACCAAAACCAACAAGATCGGCTATATCGCCTCTTTCCCGATCCCCGAGGTTATCCGTGGCATCAACTCGGCCTATATCCACGCCAAAAGGGTGAACCCGGATGTCGAGTTCAAGGTGGTTTGGGTCTACACATGGTTTGATCCCGCCAAAGAGGCCGACGCGGCCACCGCGATGATCGAGCAGGGTGTTGATGTGATCATGCAGCACACCGATTCCCCTGCTGCCATGACCATTGCCGAAGAAAAAGGCATCTATGCCTTCGGTCAGGCCTCGGACATGTCGAAATTCGGCCCCACAGCACAGCTGACAGCCATCATCGACAACTGGGATCCCTACTATGTTGCCCGCACCAAAGCTGTCATCGACGGCACTTGGACATCCGGCAACACATGGGATGGTATGAAAGATGGCATGGTTGTTCTGGCACCGTTCTCGGACGCGCTTCCGGATGACGTCAAGGCCGAAGCACAGGCACTGGCCGACAGCATCGCTGCTGGCACCTACCATCCGTTCACCGGCCCGCTGAACAAGCAGGACGGCAGCGCATGGCTGGCTGACGGCGAAGTCGCCGATGACGGCACCTTGGCCGGCATGGGTTTCTACGTTGAAGGCATTGAGGGCGAAATTCCCAACTAAGTGCCAATCGCCCTGCCTCTGTGGCAGGGAAAATAATGCAAAGGTCCAGCCCCGGCTGGGCCTTTTCCTTTTGGTCAGACCGTGGCACAACTTATCTATGGAAAACCAGTTGATCAGCCCAAACGGCACCCCGTCATCCAGATACTGCTTTGGCACCATGCAATTTGGCGGCCGTGCCGATGCCGCACAAAGCCGTGCCATGTATGACGCCAGCCGCGCCGCTGGTATCACCTTCTTTGACACCGCCTTTGCCTATACCGATGGCGCGTCGGAAACCCTGCTGGGAGAATTCGCAACGCCCGAACGCGATACGCTCGTCATTGCCACCAAATGCGATTTTTCCGGCCCCAGCACTGCGGAAAACATCAACCGCAGTCTGGACACCAGCCGCACACGGTTGGGCATGGATTTTATCGACATTTTCTATCTGCACCGCTGGGACGGGGAAACCCCGCTGGAACACTCCTTCGAGGCCCTCGCCACCCTGCAACAGCAAGGCAAGATCGGGGTGATTGGCGTGTCCAACTTTTCCGCCTGGCAGGTGATGAAGGCCCAGGCTGTTGCCCGAACCCTGGGCACCCGCATCAGCATCCTGCAACCGATGTATAATCTGGTGAAACGGCAGGTCGAAGTCGAAATCCTGCCCATGGCCGTCTCCGAAGGCTTCATGGTTGCCCCCTACTCGCCGCTTGGTGGCGGGTTGCTGACCGGCAAGTATGCAACAGGGACCGAAGGGCGCCTGTCCGAAGACAAAGGCTATGCCGTGCGCTATGGCCCCGACTGGATGCATCAGGCGGCCAATCAGCTTGCCACCATTGCCCGGCGCGAGGGAATCGATCCCGCAACATTGGCCGTGGCCTGGGTGGCCCAAAACCCGGCCATCACAGCCCCGATCATCAGCGCCCGCACAGTAGAACAATTGCAACCCTCGCTAGAGGCGCTGACCTACCGGATGCCCGCTGAATTATACGCTGAAATCACAGCGCTTTCGCCCACACCCCCTCCTGCAACAGACAGGCTCGACGACGTATGAAAACCGACATCCTGATCATTGGCGGCGGTATCGCCGGCCTTTCCGCAGCGGCTGCTTTGGCGCCGCATGCCACAGTCACTTTGCTGGAAGCCGAAGATGCGCTTGGCTATCACGCCTCGGGCCGTTCGGCCGCGATGTTCCTGAAGGATTACGGCAATGACGTGGTGCGCGCCCTGAACTACGCCAGCGCGGACCATCACGAAGCGGCAGGCATCCTGTCACAGCGCGGCATGATGATGGTCGCCCGCCCGCATGAACGCGACGATTTCGTGACCGAGGCCGCCCATTTCAACATGCAGGAAATCAGCATGGATCAGGCCCGTGCCCATGTGCCGATCCTGAACCCCGAAACCAGCGCCTATGCCGCCTACCGCGCCGATGCGCATGATCTGGACACCGACCGCCTGTTGCAAAGCTATACCGCGCAGGCGCGGCGTGATGGCGTCAACATCGTGCAAAAATCCCGTGTCAGCACCATTGCCAAAACCGCCGACCGTTGGCAGGTGCAGGCTGGTGATAAAACCTACCACGCCACCATCCTGATCAACGCCGCCGGTGCATGGGTTGACGAAATCGCCCGCCTTGCCGGTATCGCCCCGCTGGGGTTTCAACCCTACCGCCGTTCAATGGCCCGCATCCCGGCCCCCGGCGGGCACGATGTTTCGTCATGGCCGTTTCTGGACGGGGTGAATGAACGCTGGTACGCCAAACCGGACGCGGGCAAGTGGATCGTTTCGCCCTCCGACGAAGACCCCGTGGACCCGCATGACGCATGGGCCGACGATATGGTTCTGGCCCAAGGGCTGGCCCGTTACGAGGAAATGGTCACCGAACCTGTTACGCGGCTTGAAACATCATGGGCGGGTCTGCGCACCTTTTCGCCCGATCGTGCCTTGGTGATTGGTGCCGATGTGACCGAGCCGACATTTTACTGGCTGGGCGGTCAGGGCGGCTATGGCTTTCAAACCGCCCCCGCCGCCAGCCGCCTGATTGCCGATCTGGTCACAGGGCAGGTGCCGGAAATCGGCGCCGATATCGCCAGCGCGCTGTCCCCGTCACGGTTTTCATCCTGACCCTCCCGCGCCAATTCACCACAGCCCGATTTGATCAACATCAGAGACCTTTGTTTTGATCCGGCCCACACCCGCCGGACCAATAACAAGGACTCCGAAAATGGACTGGAAAGAAAACAGCCGCGACATGCGGGCGAAAATTCGCGAAATGAACAAACTGATCCCCGAAACCGCTGCCGGTTTCGCCACCCTTAGCAAAGCCGTCAAAGACAACGGCACACTGGATGTGAAAACCAAGGAATTCCTTGCGCTGGCAATTTCGATTTCCGAACGCTGCGATCCCTGCATCGGCTTTCACGTCGAGGCTTTGATCCGCGCTGGTGGCACCCGCGAGGAACTGGCCGATGTGCTGGCGATGAACATCCAGATGGGTGGCGGCCCGGCCCTGATGTATGCCGCCAAAGCACTGGAAGCATGGGACCAGATGGCGAAAAAACAGGAAAACTGATTTTCTTGCGACGGAAATCCGGCGGGGGTGCGTATAACCTATACAAATTCAACAATCCGAATGTGAAAAGGACAATAAAATGAAACGCATCCCCCTTCTGATCGCCGCTATCGCCCTTGGTTCTGTGGCTTATGCCCAGCAAAATGTGCCCGGCGCCCATTTCATCGAAAACTGGGATTTCAACGAGGACGGTCAGGTCACCAAAGAAGAAGCCGTTGAACGGCGGGGCGATATTTTCACCACATTTGACGAAAACGATGACGGCATCCTGTCGGCCAGCGATTACGCCGCCTTTGACGAAGCCCGCGCCGCCGACCACGAATCCATGCGCCAGGGTGGCGGCATGGGTATGGGCCAAGGCAAGGGCATGGGCCAAGGTGGCGGTATGGGTCAGGGCAAAGGCATGGGTCAGGGCCGTGGCATGGGCAAAGGCGGCGGCCAGTACGGTCGGGGCGCCGGCATGACCATGCAGTTCAACGATGTGAACGGCGACGGTCAGGTCAGCCGCGAAGAATTCATGGCCCGCACGAATGACTGGTTCGCCATGATGGATAAAAACGGCGACGGCACCATCACTGCAGCCGATTTCGGTCGCGGCAACAACTAGGTTGAAAACCGGCAGGGCATTTTGCGATGCTCTGCCGGTGACATCTCTGCTATCTTGTGAACCCCCTGCACATCCTGCAGGCAAACGATAACTGTCGCAAAACCCGAACTAAGACCCACGCAAAAAACCGCGGATCAACTGCTCCAGTTTTTGTGCCCCGAGTGGTGCCATTGCTTTGGTATGCTCGTGGCTGATCACTTCGTTGCCCAGACCCGCCGCCATATTGGTGATTGCCGAAACCGCAACGCATTTCAGTCCCAGAAACCGGCCCAGTATTACCTCGGGCACAGTCGACATTCCCACCGCATCCGCCCCCAGAATTTTCAGCGCGCGTATCTCGGCAGGGGTTTCAAAATTCGGCCCCGAATACCACGCATATACGCCCTCTTTCAGATCCAAACCCGCCGCCAAGGCCACCTTGGCCAACCGCGCCCGCATATCCGGATCATAGGCATCGACCAGATTGACAAACCGTTTGTCCGTCGCCTCGCCAATCAACGGGCTGCGGCCGGAAAAATTGATGTGATCCGAAATCAGCATCAGATCCCCGGGCGGGATATCCTTGCGAAACGATCCGGCCGCATTGGTGACAAACAACTGCGTTGCGCCCAGCGCCGCCAGCACTTCCAGCGGCACCCGCATCGCATCCGCGATACCGTGTTCATAGTAATGCGCCCGCCCGCCAAATACGGCCACGCACACACCTTCCAGCATGCCGATCACCAGTTTCGGGGTGTGACCGGATACGCCGCCTTGGGGAAATCCGAACAGCTCGGAATACGCGAACACTTCGCCTTGAACCGCGTCGGCCAAATGGCCCAGCCCGGACCCCAGAATAAATCCAACCTTGGGCCTCATATCGCCTATGCGCGCCCGAATAACCTCTAAGGATTTATTGGTGTCCACAGCATTCCTTTCTATAGTCCCCAAATTCCCACGTCACAGGTATGTAAACCAATTCTACCCATCCACGCGAATGGATGCGTTTTTCGGATCATAGGGACTATCTTCAACCACCACAGCATCCCACAACTCGCGGAACATGCGCACCTTCAGTTTGGTGCCGACTTCGGCCAGTTCCGGCGGCACATACCCCATGCCGATGGATTTCCCAAACGCCACAGAATAGCCGCCAGACGTTAAGCGACCTACACGCTTGCCGTCATGGATCAGCGCCTCGCGGCCCCACGGGTCGGCATCAGCAGGCCCGTCGATCAGCAGGGTGACGCATTTGCTGCGGATACCCGTGGCCAGCATGGCGTCCTTGCCCTGATAATCCTTGTCCATATTCACAAAGCGGGGCAAATCGGCTTCGAGTGGCGTCGCATCACGTCCCAATTCGGTGCCGAACGCACGATAGGATTTTTCCTGCCGCAACCAGTTCTGCGCCCGTGCGCCGACCAGTTTCAACCCGTATTCCTCGCCTGCCTTCATGATCAGATCGAACAGATAGTTCTGCATCTCGATCGGGTGGTGCAGCTCCCAACCCAATTCACCGGTATAGGCCACGCGGATCGCGTTGACCGGACACATGCCCAGTTCGATCTGTTTGGCCGACAGCCAGGGGAAGCGCTTGTTGGACAGGGCCGTTTCCGGCTCGGCATCGCTGATGATTTTCTTCAGCACATCGCGCGATTTTGGACCGGCAATGGCGAACACACCATATTGCGTGGTGACGTTCTGGATTTCGATATAGCCAAACTCATCAGCCTTGTCGGCAGCGCATTTACGCAGGTAATCGGCATCATATTCGGTCCATGCACCGGCCGAGACCAGATAATACTCATCCTCGCCCTCGCGCACGATGGTGTATTCGGTGCGGGTGGTGCCAGCCGGTGTCAGCGCATAGGTCAGGTTGATGCGCCCAATGCTGGGCAGTTTGTTACAGGTGAACCAGTCCAGAAACGCCGTGGCCCCCGGCCCTTTGACGCGGTGTTTGGTAAAGGCGGTGGCGTCAATCAGGCCGACGTTTTCGCGGATCGCCCTGGCCTCGTCCACCGCGTATTGCCACCAGCCGCCGCGCCTGAACGACCGCGCGTCATGGTCATTGAACCCTTCGGGGGCAAAATAGTTCGGGCGCTCCCATCCATTCACACAACCGAACTGCGCACCGGCTTCTTTCATCCGGTCATAGCAAGGCGCGGTGCGCAGGGGACGACAGGCGGGGCGTTCTTCGTCGGGGTGGTGCAGGATGTAAACGTGCTCGTAACATTCCTCGTTCTTGCGGGCACCGTATTCGGTGGTCATCCAGTCGCCATAGCGTTTGGGGTCCAATGACGCCATGTCGATCTCGGCTTCGCCATCGACCATCATCTGCGCCAGATAGTAACCTGTGCCACCGGCGGCGGTGATGCCGAATGAAAACCCTTCGGCCAGCCACATGTTGCGCAGGCCCGGTGCAGGGCCGACCAGCGGGTTGCCGTCAGGGGTGTAGCAGATCGGACCGTTGAAATCGTCCTTAAGGCCCGATTCCTCGCAGGACGGGATGCGGTGGATCATCGCCAGATACTGTTCCTCGATCCGGTCCAGATCCAGCGGGAACAGATCGGCGCGGAAACTGTCGGGCACGCCATGCTCAAACCGCGCGGGCGCACCTTTTTCATAAACCCCCAGAATCCAGCCGCCGCGTTCCTCTCGAACGTAACTTTGCGCATCGGCATCGCGGATCACGGGGTGTTCGGGGTGGTCCTTGCGGAATTCGACCAAGGCGGGGTCCTGCTCCATCACGATGAACTGGTGTTCCACCGGAATGGCCGGAATTTTTATGCCCAGCAGTTTCGCCGTGCGCTGCGCGTGGTTGCCCGTGGCCGTCACCACATGTTCCGCCGTGATCACCACCTGTTCGTCCGAGGGCACCAGATTGCCGCCCTTTTCCACCATCCTGGTGCAGGTCACTTCCCAGGCATCACCGTTCCAGTGATAGGCGTCCACCTGCATTTTGCGGATAATTTCAACACCGCGCTGGCGCGCGCCCTTGGCCATCGCCATGGTCACATCGGCGGGGTTAATATAGCCGTCGGTGTTGTGATACAGCGCCCCCTTCAGATCCTCGGTGCGGATCAAGGGCCAGCGCTCCTTGATCTGTTCGGGTGTCAGCCATTCAAACGGCACATCGCAGGTTTCGGCGGTCGAGGCATAGAGCATATATTCCTCCATCCGTTCCTGCGTCTGCGCCATCCGCAGGTTGCCCACCACAGCAAAACCGGCGTTCAGGCCGGTTTCTTCTTCAAGCGATTTATAGAACTCGACCGAATATTTGTGGATATGGGTGGTGGCATAGGACATGTTGAACAGCGGCAGCAGGCCAGCCGCGTGCCATGTAGAGCCGCTTGTCAACTCGTCACGCTCCAACAGGACCACATCGTCCCAACCGGCCTTGGCCAGATGATAGGCAATTGCAGTGCCAACAGCCCCGCCCCCGACAACCAATGCTTTGACTTGCGTTTTCATAGCCGACTCTCCACCGAATTCATGTTATTTCGAACATGCCGCATCGCGCGGACGCGGGTCAAACGGCAGCCGACCCTTACCAGCCAAAAACGACATCCAAAAACGTCATTTCCACCTTTATTCCTGCCGCAACGTGCCTATATTCATTTCAACACCAGAATTTTGGAGCATACGCCGATGAGCAACGACCCATATAGCGCACTCGGCCTCAAGAAATCCGCGACCGACGCAGAGATCAAAAAGGCCTATCGCAAGATTGCGCGCACCCACCACCCGGACCTGAATCCGGGTGACAGCACAGCCGAGGCCAAATTCAAGGCGGCTTCGATGGCTTATGACCTGTTGAAGGACCCCGAACAGCGCCGCCGCTATGATGCCGGCGAAATTGATGAAATGGGGGCCGAGAAACAGCCCGAACGTAAATTCTATCGCGACTATGCCGAACAGGGCGGCCATGGCTATGGCAATACCCACGGCTACGAGGATTTTGGCGATATGTCCGACATCTTTGCCGACATCCTGCGCCAGCGCCAGGCCCAGGGTGCGGCGGGCGGCGGTGCCTATGGCGGTTTTGGCGGCGGCGGGTTTGATGCCCGTGGCGCCGATGCCCGTTATATGCTCGAGGTCGATTTCATGGATGCCGTAAAGGGCGGCAAGAAACGCATCACCCTGCCATCCGGCGATAACCTCGAGGTGAAAATCCCCGAAGGCACCCGCGACGGGCAAACCATCCGCCTGCGTGGCAAGGGGGGCGAAGGATACGGCAAGGGGCCGCGTGGCGACGCCTATGTCACCATCAACGTGCGCCCGCACAAGGTCTTCAAGCGCGAAGGCGACGATATCCACATCGTCCTGCCGATCACCATCGACGAGGCCGTTCTGGGTGGCAAGGTGCCCACCCCGACGATTCATGGCACCGTGAACCTGACCATCCCCAAAGGGGCCAGTTCCGGCCAGACCCTGCGCCTGCGCGGCAAAGGGGTGAAACGCGGCGGCAAGGCAGGCGACCAGAAGGTCGAGCTGCAAATCAAGATGCCGCCCAAAGTCGATGCGGATCTGGAGAAATTCATGCAGGACTGGCGCAAGGACCATGCCTATGATCCGCGGAAAGGAATGACATCATGACCCGTTATTATTCCGAAGAACAGGTGGTCACCTCGATCACCCGCCTGACCCCGTCACAACTGACCACCTATGTGCGTCATGAATTCCTGCGCCCGGCGCAATCGGAAACCGGACCGGTTTACACGGCCGCCGATCTGGCACGGATCGAACTGATCTGTGATCTGGATGAACAATTCAATCTGCAAGGGGATGCCCTCGGGGTGGTTCTATCGTTGATAGACCAGTTGCACGGGGTGCGTTCCGAACTGCGGCGCGTTATGTCCGCAATCGAGGCCCAGCCAGAAGATTTGCGCGGCCGGATCATTGCCGCCCTGAAGGATATGTAGGCGTGAAATCACGAATTTGCATCCCCGTTTGACGCGGGGGTGCAATAAAAACCATGTTTGATTGAATATACAAAACGGGTTTTTTATTGCAGGTTTTTCCAGACAAGCAATAACCCGCGCAAGGAAAAACAGTCTGAAATCCTGGAATATACTCGGCTTGTGGTTGTTCAGGGTGCTTGACAGGCCTAGCTGGCTGTCCAGCTTTGCTTGTCGATCTCCGGGATATTCTTGGCGTATTTTTCAGGCATCGACTTTGCCACCTCCGGGTCAAGACCGGGTATTGCTATATCACGGGTTGGGTCAACAAGGACCGCCAGGGCAAAATTGCCGTCTGGAAAATGGCACCCCATCAACAATCTCTGATAACTGACCGGCACCATAGTGTCGTTTTCTTCGTCCAGCACCTTTGTGAAAATATGATCCAGCCGGACAGCGCCGCTTTTTTTCACATCATTGAACGGCTGGGCCAAATGGGTGACAAAATCCTGCACCTCAAGCAAATCCATAACATCGCGGCCAACACTGCTGCGCCCCCGCCGCCAGCCATACCAGGTTGCATATGCCGATTTTCTGCCGGTTTCGACACATATCCAGCGATCATCAAGTTGCCGGAAAAACATCAGGTAGGGATGTATTCCTGAATCCTCTATATTTTCGGTCTTGCCCTTTGCATTTGCCCAGCATTCAAAGCCGTATTGCAACAGCGATGTCCCCTCTTGCCACAAATGTGCCAACGAGTGTTGCTGCAAATAATAAGGGGGGCATCCGTCTTTTTCCTCGCAAGCGATACTATGCAAGTCATTACCCTGCTCGGACCGGTTTTCCAGCCATGCCTCGCTGCGCGCCAGTAAATCCTCGGCTTCTTTCAAACAGCTTTTACCCGCATCGGTCAGATAATACTGGCGCTCTTCAAGACGAAAAAGAGCCTGGCCTTTTTGCTCTTCCAGCAGTTTGATATGGCGCCTGACCGTTTGCCGGGTGCTCCCCAGTTCGCGAACTGCTTTTGACAGATTAAGTGTCCGGGCTAGCACTGTATATGATCGCAGTAATTCAAACAGAATTGCCTGACTTGAGGATCGACCCATTACCTAGTTTTTACACCTTTGTTCTTTTTCAATACACAAAACATCGTTTTGCAAAGCGCAGGGAATTAATAATCGTTTAGGTAGAAGCTTCGCAAGACATACAAATAGAGATGGTAAACTTATCACCCATCACCGGTAAAAACGAGATATGAATTGAATGATAAGTAACGAATTGATAGAAATGCAAAATCCGTATTTCCCCCTTAGCGAGAAACAAAACGGAAGAATCAATATGCCACATCCAGTCGATATACATGTTGGGCAACGCATCAAGGAAATCCGCACAGTGCGTGGTCTGACCCAATCAAACGTCGCCGAGCAGCTGGGGATTTCATTCCAGCAACTGCAAAAATACGAAACCGGTGCAAACCGCGTTTCTGCCAGCCGCATGTTCGAACTATCGAAACTGCTCAAGGTATCCCCCTCCTTCTTCTTTGAGGGGCTTGAGGGGGAAAGCTATGAAAGCATGCCGGCAATGGATATGGAAACGGCGCAGATTGCCGCGATCCTGTCCAGCATCACCAACCAGAAACTAAAGCGGCGCATCCACACTTTGATCAGCGAAATCGCCCGCAGTGACACGCCCAGCGTGACAGACGACGCGGCCTGATATTGCCGCTTGGCGACCTGCAGATGACCAGAGCCAAATGACGATTGGCTCTGGTAACGCCCATGAATTCAGCTTTTGCAAAAGCGCACAGGCACAGAACCCCGAACTATATTTTTGCTGCAAACAGCAGTGTTTCTATTGGTTGCCCCCCGTCAAATTTCTTGACAGGCATCAATAAACTTATTTGTATACGAATTAATTTACATCGCACCCGCACCGGAATTCACCGGCGAAAATCCATGTGCATGTGATACGATTAACGACAGAAGGCTGACAAACGGCCCGTCGAACCAACACTTAGGGAGAATAATAAATGGCGAAGAAAACATTTCCAACCCGCCGCAAGATCCTGACGGGCATGGCGGCTGTCGGGGCAGCCTCGGCGCTGCCCGATGTCACACGGTTTGCCCATGCGGGCAGCCACAGCGCCCCGATCAAGATCGGCTTTCAGGTGCACCGCACCGGTATTGGTGCCGCCTATGGCCGCTGGTACGAACGCACCACAATGGCCGCCACCAAGGTGATCAACGACGCAGGTGGCATCAACGGCCGCCCCGTTGAAATCGTGGCCGAAGATGACGGCACCGATCCCAAACGCGGCGCCGAGGTGCTGGAAAAATTCGCCAACCAGCATGGCTGCGACATCGCTTATGGCACGCTGTTTTCCCATGTGGTGATCGGGTCTGCCCCGCGTGCGGCTGAACTGAAGATGCCTTATTTTGTAGTGTCCGAAGGGCACCACGTGGCCAGCGGCATGTTGAACCGTTACACCCTGCAACCGGGCATCACCGACGTGAAAAGCCAGGTGCAGGCGATGGCGCCGTGGGTTGCCGGCAATCTGGGGAAAAAGGTCACGATGATCTTCCCCGATTTCGCGTTCGGCCATAACCACCGCGATTTCTTTAGCGCCGCGATCGAGGCACAGGGCGGCGAAGTCGTCGCCAAGCTGGCAATCCCGCCAACCGAAACCTCGTTCACCAAATACTTCCCGCAGATCCCGCGCGAAACCGAGGTGATCTATCACGTCATGGTCGGCCCATCTGTTCTGACCTTTGTTAAGGAAATGGGCGAGTTTTTCGGCCCCTCCGCGCCGCAAATCTTCGGCTTTGTCGATTCGCTCGAGGCGGTTGATTTCGCCACACCGGGTCTGGAATTCCTTGAAGGCACCCATTTCTGGGAAGGCATGCCGCGATACGCGCAGGCCGATCAGACCGATTATGACAAATTCTACCGCGCGCAGGTCGGTGTGGATGACAATGGCGCATCCGTGGATGATCCCAAGGACGTTTCCACCTATGCCCATATGTTTGCCTGCTGGGAAACCCTGTTCACCATCAAGGACGGGATGGAAGCGGCCGGTTACAAAGGCCCCGGGGATCGCACCAAGCTGATCGAGGCGGTCGAGGCCATCACCGACATTCCCGAAGGCAACGAGCATCCGCAAGGGGCCAAGCTGTTCAACGGCAAGACCCATCAGGTGTTCGGCCCGCAGTATAT